>CABUAL010000077.1 GCA_902489515.1 uncultured Collinsella sp.
ATTTTCTTGAGGGGATTCTTGGTGTCGTACCGAGCCGAGGCCTTTACTGTTTTCCCAGATAAAACCTACCAAAATAAACCTGTCCCTTTTTGGCAGGTCGAGGGCTACAGGCGGTAGGGGGCGCCGCTGCGGATGATGGACTCGCGTACCAAAACGTCCATGGCGTCAAGGGTGATCTCGGGCATCTCGCGGTACTTTTGCAGCACCGAAAGCTCCGTGCAGGCCAGAATGACGCGGTCGCAGCCCCTACGGGCGAACTCCCACATCACGCGGTCGAACTTATCCATATCGGGCTCGCGCCCGGCCTTCACATCGTCGTAGATGAGCGACATCACGTCGTCCTGTCGCTTCTCGCTGGGATAGACGACCTCAACGCCCGCGGTCTCACATTCGCGCCCATAGACGCCTGCGCCCACGGTGCCGTCGGTACCCATGATGCCGATCTTGCGCACCGGCTCGGCCGGAATGCTCAAGTTGGGGTCGAACTCACACTCCCCCATCACCACGCCGGCAAGCGCATAGCGCACCGACTCGCGCGGCATATGGATGATGGGGACCGAGGTAAACGACTGAATCTGATCGTAGAAGTAGTGCGACGTGTTGCAGGGGATGGCAATGTGCGCGCAGCCCAGCGTCTCGAGCGCCTGCGCACATTCCTTCATGGTCGCCAGCAACTCGGTGTGGTCGCCGGTCTTAATGGCCAGCGTGCGGTCGGGCATGGTCGACTTAGAGAGCACCACCATGTCGATATGTTCCTGATCGCGGGCGGCCGCCGTGTGACGCACCACCTGGTCGTAGTAATACGACGTGGCCTCGGCGCCCATACCGCCGATAACTCCCAGCTTTTCCATCGCCGCCTCCTTGGTGACGCTCGCACCATTGCGCGTATCATACCCGCGCCCGTCCGATACAAACCGGGCGGGCGCGACGTTCATCCTATTTGTAATACGTCTTAAACAGCTTAAAGTGACGCAGCTTGGTGTGCCACATGCGCAGCCAGCGGTTAAAGACAAAGTCGCTCTTCATAAACGAGGGGTCGGCGGCCTTACCCTCCTTGACCAGGCGATGCGCCTTAGCGCGCAGCTCGGGATCCTTGACGTATTTATCGACCACGCCCATGGGGACAACCATCCACAGCGCCTCGTTCTGCGCCGTCACAAACTCGGGCTCAAACGGGCGGTTGTACACATACTCGTCCACTACGTACTTGGCAACGTTAAAGCCACTGTTGGTGACATAGTAGTTACTGCGGCCCTGGCGAGTGTTGAAGTCGAAGAACTTAAACGAACCGTCGCGCTCGTCGTATTTGACGTCAAAGTTGGAGAAGCCCGTAAACTTAAGGTCCTCAAGCAGCTTGCGCACGCCATCCATGAGCTCGTCGTTGGGCTCAGTGATGATGCAAGCGTGGTTGCCGACACCATGGGGCTGGTGCTCCTCGAGCAGCACGTGGCCCAGGCACATCATGCGCACCTTGCCGTTACGGTCGGAATAGCTGGTAAGCACGCGCATGTACTCGTCGTTGCCGGGCACGCGATCCTGCAGGATCAGATCATCGGTGTAGCCACTCGCGTATACATCGCGAATGACCTGCTCCAGCTCGGCGCGATCGGCGATCTCGTAGGCCTTCTTCTGGCCCTCGAACTCATGCTCCCACCACATGATGCCGTCGGAAGGCTTCAGGATCATCGGGAAGGGAAAATCGATCTGGTCGAGCACCTCGGCGGGAGCCTCGCCCTGGGCGTTGAGCATGGCCATGGTAAAGGTAAACGTATGCGGATAGGGAACACCGTGCTTCTCGCACAGCTCGTAGAAGATTTCCTTCTTCTGGCACTGTTCGAGCATGCTGTAGGGCGCATAGGGCGCGATGACGTTCGAGGCAAGCTGGCCGGCGTCCTGAGCCTGTGCGGCAAGCGCGACATAGTTGTCGCCGCAGCCCATGAGAATAATCTTCTTATCGGGATTGGCCTGCGCGACACCGTTAATGGTCTCGATCATGACCGGCATGGTGTCGATATCCACATTGGGCGTGTAGTCGATAATCTGGCTGCGGTACGCAGGACCGGTCTGGTACTTGCCAAAGACCAGGCTCTTGACCTGATACTCCTCGTAAAAGGCGCGCGCCACCGAATAGGCGTTGATGTCGCCACCGAGCAGCACGGGGATAAACTCGCGCTCTGTAAACTGCAATGCCATGGAAACTTCCTATCTAGAACTGCCCACGACGGGCGGTCTTTATGCAACCCGTTTATTTTAGCGTGCCGGACCGTTTCCTCCTAAAGCTCCACTGTATCTATGACAATCAACGCAATTATCCAGCATGAAGGCCGCGCTCACCGCCGTATGACAAACGGTAATGAACCCACCGTTGTTGTAGGGTTCAGCATATTGATACCCCCGAGTGAAAGGCGCACGCGTGATCCAGGAACTTCCAATCGATAACCCCATCCTCGATGCCGCAAAACGCGAGTTGGCGCAGCGCGCAAGCGACTGATCCTCTGCGCACCGCAAACGACGCTTACGACGGTGCCGCCTACATCACCTCCATCGATACATCGGCGCACAAAGGCACGCGCAAGACGCCCGTCGCTGGCGGACACGATACCGCCATCGAGCAGTTTGGCCTCGTCTCCGATGCCCACGCCGGGGACAACATCAGGGTAATCAAACTCGGCGACGGCACCTGTTCGTTCACCCCCGCCCAGGCGCTCAACGAAGTAGGGCAAGCTCGCCGCAATGGGACCTTATAGCCACAAACCCCAACGTTGAGATAGCTTTCACAGTCCAAAGCCCGTCCCAAACAGGCCCCCGTAACGTTAAAGTTGAACTCTATGGTTTCTCAACAATTCGATATAACTGCAGGTCAAAGCCAAAGTCTCAAGTTCAACTTGACCCTTTAAAACCTTTAAGGTTCAAGTTGAGGTCGAAAGCAGTAGTAGAATACCTGAGGAACAATAACCTACGATTGATTGCAGAGGGACTGGATGCAGCATTCGAATCATCGCACCGCAGCGCTCATCGCGTCGAAGCCGGCTCGTATCATCACGAGCGCCGCGCTCGCCGTTGCGTTGACGGCCACGCCGATGCTCTCCCCCGTCGCGGCGTATGCCGCCTCGCAGGCAACGCAGGATCAGCTTGCCGCCGCCCAGCAGAAGATCGAAGCCGCCACGAGCGCCTACAACGATGCCCGTACCAAGCTCGGCGATCTGCAGAAGCAGATTGACGCCAACGAGGCAAGTATCGAAAAGATCGAGGCGAAGCTTCCTGATCAGCAGGAAAAGGCATGCGCCGCCATGCGCGATCTGTACAAGTACCAGAAGGGCACCAACCCCATCGTGAGCTTCCTGGTCAACGCACAGAGCCTGGGTGAGTTCATCACGACCTGCAAATACACCAACCAGATCACAAGCTCGAGCGTCGACGAGATCGAAGAGCTCAATAACATGCAAACCGAACTCGAGCAGAACAAGGCCGAGCTCCAGCAGGCCAAGTCTCAGCTTGAGGCAGAGCAGAAAAACGCCGAGGATGCGCTGGCGCAGGCCCAGCAGCTCCGCAGCGAGGCACAGGCAAAAGCCGAGCAGGAAAATGCCGCCGAGCTTGCCAAGCTTGAGGCCGATAAGGCCGCTGCCGCCGAGAAGCTCTCAGGCGAGGGCGTAAGCGGCAGCAATTCCAGCAGCCAGGCCACCAACACCAACACCACCATCGACACCACGGTGAACAACGCCAATACCGGTAGCTCCGATTACGATTCGTTCATTAATGAGTGGACGAGCCGCATCGACAATTATCTCGCCGGCTCCCCCATGGCAGGCCAGGGCTATAACTTTGCCGTCGCCGCTTGGAATACCGGTGTCGACCCCCGTTGGTCCCCCGCCATCGCCTGCATCGAGAGCACCAAGGGTGCTTATTGCGCCAATTCTTACAACGCCTGGGGCTGGAGTGCACGTGGTGGCGGTTGGCGCAGCTTTGGCAGCTGGAGCGAGGGCATCTCCGCTCACGTTGCCTATCTGGGCGCCAACTACGGCTCCACCCTTACCCCGGCTGCGGCCAAAAAGTACTGCCCGCCCACGTGGCAGGACTGGTACAACAAAGTCGCCGCTCAGATGAACCGCATCTAAGTGCAACTGCAAAGGGCCCCAATGGGGCCCTTTTCTTTTAGGTAGCGGAGGTATCAACGACGCCGGTCGCATTGGCAACCGCGACTATGACGATCATGCATAGGAGCAGCACACCCAATGCCTTGAACCAGAGTTTCGCGAGTTTCTTGCCGCGATAGCTGTCGAGCAGTGCGAATCGCCGACGAAGACGGCGCTTATCGAGCAGCGCAAAATGCATAAGCACCATAAGGCCATCGACAAAGAAAAAATACTCGATTATGAGAAGCCACGTCGGGTAGCTTTGGTTTGCTCCGGTGGGGTGAAAGACGGCAAAGTGACTTCCGGCAAAGAACACAAGCAGCGAGAAGCAGACGAGCGTATTCCAAATACGCCCCAGAGACTCCGGAACGCGAGAGAGCAGACCGCATGCAGCGAAGGCGGCAGGCCTAGGAAGCCCTGTGGGGTTCTGGAGCCCTTGGGGCGTCAACACCGTCTCCGAGGCCGGAGTACGGACAAGCACAGGCGCAGGAGGCCGTACGGGGCGACTTAGATCGTATGCCGCGCGCGTCGCCCGTCCCAACGCTTCCGCGCTCGCAAAACGCTTGGCCGGGTCGAGCGCCATCGACATGCAGACGGCATCGGCAAGTGGAGAGGGAATGCCGCGCGCCTCGCATTGCTCTCGCATGTCAAGCCCTGGTTTAGGGCCGACTCCCGTCAAGCAGAAGAACAACAGGGCGCCAAGTGCGTAGACGTCGCTGCGCACACTCGTCTGCCCAAACCCATACTGCTCAGGCGGCGCATAGGGTCGCGTGCCAAACTTGACGGTGTCGGCATCGGCGCCATCGCGCCATACGCGCGCGATCCCCAGGTCGATAATCACCAGCGATGAAAATGTCAGGCCGTCATCAGGCGTATAGCTGGCACCTGTCACGATGATATTCGACGGCTTGAGGTCGCGATGGATCACCGGCGCCGACGTCTCCCCCGCCATTGCAAAACCGGCATGGAGCTCGCCCACGGCATCGCATAGGGCAGGATACAATTCACGCGCATAATCGGGGGTGGCTCCCAGACGGTCCATCAGCGCCCCGAGTGTCTCCCCTTCGATGTATTCCATAACCACGTTGAGCTCGTCGCCCACACGACGACAATCGACGATTCTGGGCAGGTGCTCAAAACGCCTGCCTGCCCGCTGAGCGGCAAATAGACGCTCGTATGCCCCTCCGATTTGAGCCGAAGCATCGATGCGTTTACGGACAAAGGGGCCGAGCGAACCACCGCCGGTTCCTTCAAAGTACACGAGCTCGGTTGTTTCAACGGACGAGCGCTTAAGTACACGCTCCACGCGATAGCTGTCGTCGCGATCGAGCGACGCCAGGTGCTCGACAAGCGCTGCGGTCAGCTCGTCATCGGAATATGTTGGGGTCTGAGTATCCATAGCCTCCATCATAGCGCAGGGCGCAGACACCCCATGGCATCCGCGCCCCGTTCGTTTGCGTCGTTGTTCGGCAGCTCCGCCAGCTCAGATATCAACCGCTAACTCACCGTCTCCTCGCCAAAGCGATACAGCTCCTCGTTGACCTTTTGGAGGCTGCATCCGCGATCGATACAAAAGATGATAATCGCATCGCGGCGGTCCTTGCAGTTAAGGACGCTTACTCCGGCAGCCGTCAGCGCACGGTTGGTTTCTTTGAGCGTCAGCGCCATCGCAAAGGCAATCTGCAGCACCTTATTGCGACTCGGATGACGCGCACCGGTAAAGATCTGATAGCCAAAGGTCTCATTGAGATCGGCCATACGAACCACGCGCGAGCGCTCCAAGCCCTTTTCCTGCAGTAGCTGCTTCAGGTAGTTCGAAAGCGACGGGGCGGCAAAGTCGTGCTCCCTGATATAGCCATCGATGTTCGGCGCATCGAGAAGTTCATTGAGCAACTCCTCGGTCAGCTTTTTATCGGGCATACGACTTCACCTCCCCCAGTGCATGCAACATGCTAGAAACCGCTCACATCCGAGCGCTCCCAACTGGCGACCTGATCGGGAGACACCGTACCTAACGCCTCGAACTTCCAGGAGCCGCCCGCCTTCAGATGATTGGTGTTTGCAAGAGCCGTTCCAACCTGGTTGCCATCAGCATCATACAGAACATACTCAATCTGAATGTAGCTCTTTTCCTTGTCCGTGTTATTGGTCAGCGTACCCGTGATCTTATAGGCAAACTGGTTGGATGTGTCCTCGACCTCATCGGCAATGGTGTACGGTTCCTGCGGTTCTTTTTGCTCTTCGGCCTGCTGCGTCGCCTCAGCCGGTTTAGCCGCATCGCCCGCAGACGAATCGGAAGAGTTGCCACCCATAGAGCCCACGGCGCCGATGATAACCAGCACCACGATGACACCCAGAACGATTTTGCCAATCGGTTTCTTTCCCTCTTTTGCCATTATTCATCCTTCCTACGATCCGGCTACCGTGCCGGCACACAGCACATCGTAGGGGGCGGCGAGTTTTAATTCATTAGCTGAGAGCTAAGGCTGGCAAATAAGATTGTCGAGTGGGTCAAGAACAAGTACCGCTCAAATGAACAACATGTTTCGATTTAGCACATGCGCAGGTCAGAGAAGTAATCTAGATATGTCTGGCACACTATTCGAAAGGAGCTCCACCATGGGAGCAACGGTATCAGTCGCACAGGGCACGCCACTCGATGCGGGAAGCTATAAAGCAGACGACGCAGCCATAGAGCGCTTCCGCGAACTGCTTCGCATTCCCACTGTTTCGCGCGAGGATATTAGCCTGCGCGACGACGAACCCTTTCGCCAGTGGATTCCCACACTCCAGCGTCTCTATCCGCACTTTTTTGAGATCGCCGAACTCACGCGCATCGATGACTTTGGCATGCTCCTACGTTGGCCCGGTGTCGACCCCACCCTGGATCCCATTGTCATGATGGCGCACCAGGACGTTGTGCCCGTCGAGGGCCAAGACTGGGAGCACGATCCCTTTGGCGCCGAAATCATCGATGGTGAGATCTGGGCTCGTGGCTCACTCGACACCAAGTGCATCGTCTCCGCCTTCCTCGAGGCCGCAGAGTACCTGATCACCCAAAGCTTCGTGCCGCCGCGCGATGTTTGGTTCTTCTCGAGTGACGGCGAGGAGATCGCCGCCCCCACGGCCACCCATGCGGTGCAGTGGCTCCGCGACCACGATATTCATCCCTATCTAGTACTCGACGAAGGCGGCGCCGTGGCAACCGACGCCCCGCTTGGTGTTACCGAGCCAGTGGCCATGGTAGGCGTGTCCGAAAAGGGCCATGTCGATCTTACCGTCACGGCGCGTGCCGATGGCGGCCATGCGTCTACACCCGCGGCAAACGATGCTTGCCGTTTGCTGTGCCGCGTATGTGAGACCATTTCCGCCAACCCCGGTAAGCCGCAGCTCACGCCCGCTGTCGAGGCCACCCTGACCGAGCTGGGCGCCCGTAGCAGCGAGGTCTACCAGGCGGTCTTCGGCAACTTGTGGCTCACGCGCCCCGCGGTTACCAAGATTATGGCCGCCAGCCCCGAAACCTCCGCCATGCTGCGCACCACCTACGCACTTACGCAGCTCGAAGGCTCCAACGCCCACAACGTGCTGCCACCGGTCGCCCGCGCCAACTTTAACGTACGCATCGCACCGTTCGAAACCATCGCCGATGCGGTCGATCGCGCCCGCAAGCTTGCCGCTCAGCAGTGTCGTGCCTCGGGCGTAAGCCCCGACCACGTCACCGTCGAGATCAATGAGGCTATCCCCTACACCGAGCCCGCCCCCATCTCGCCCTACGAGGACGACGACGCCTTCAACTACATTCACCGTTGCGTATCGGGTGT
>CABUAL010000078.1 GCA_902489515.1 uncultured Collinsella sp.
CGTACCCGATTCCATGCTGGGCCAGAGCCTGCGCGACCGCTACACCAAGGTCGACGAGGTTCCCTTCGATTTCTCGCGCCGTCGCCTGAGCGTAGTTGTCGCCGACGCCCAAGGCAAAACCCAGATGGTTACCAAGGGCGCCGCCGAGGAAATGCTCGAGATCTGCTCCTTTGTCGAGATCGATGGCATCGCTCAGCCGCTCACCGACGAGAAGCTCGCCCAGATTCGCAAGCAGATCGCCGGACTTAACGCCGAGGGCCTACGCGTAATTGCCGTGGCGCAGAAGACCAATCCGCGCTGCGTGGGCGAGTTTGGCATCGCCGACGAATGCGACATGGTGCTGATGGGCTTTTTGGCCTTCCTCGATCCGCCCAAAGCAAGTACCGCGGGCGCCGTCGCCACCCTCGAGGCCAAGGGCGTGGCGGTCAAGGTCCTAACCGGCGACAACGACCGCGTCGCCGCCACCGTCTGCGAGCAGATTGGTATCGATGCGAGCAACGTCTTGCTCGGCTCCGAGATCGATGCGCTCGATGACGCCGAACTTGCCGAGCGCGCCGAGAAAACCCACCTCTTCGCCAAGCTCTCGCCGCTGCAGAAGGCGCGCCTGGTACGTGTCATGCGCGAGATGCTCGGCCACACCGTGGGCTTTATGGGCGACGGCATCAACGACGCCGCCGCCATGCGTGCGAGCGATTGCGGCATCTCGGTCGATTCGGCCGTCGACATTGCCAAGGAATCCGCCGATATCATCTTGCTTCAGAAGGACCTGGGCGTGCTCGAGCGCGGCATCATCGAAGGCCGCCGCACCTACGGCAACCTGCTCAAGTACCTCAAGACCACGGTGAGCTCCAACTTTGGCAATGTGCTGTCCGTGACCGTCGCGAGCCTGTTCTTGCCGATTTTGCCCATGAGCGCCCTGCAGCTGGTGCTGCTGTCGCTGGTCTACGAGATCGTGTGCATCGCGCTGCCGTGGGACACCGTCGATGACGCCTGGACTGCCCGCCCGCGTGCCTGGGACGCCGCGTCCATCAAGGGCTTTATGCTCGAGCTGGGCCCCGTGAGCTCGCTGTTTGACATCGTGACCTTCGCCGCGCTCTTCTTTGTCGTATGCCCCGCCGCCGTGGACGCAAGCTGGTCCGAGCTTGCCGCCGCGGGCGACGTCGCGGGTATGGCGACCTTTGCTGCGCTCTTCCAGAGCGGCTGGTTTGTCGAGTCCATGTGGTCGCAGACACTCGTGGTCCACATGCTGCGCTCCCCGCATCTGCCGAGCCCGCGCGACCACGCCGCGCCCGCACTGTGCGTTCTTACCGTGCTGGGCCTGGCGCTCGTCACATGGCTGCCGGCAAGCCCCATCGCCGATGCGCTCGGCCTCATGCCGCTGCCCACGAGCTTTTTTGGGCTGCTCATTGGCATCGTTACCGCCTATATCGCGCTCACCCAGCTGGCAAAGCGCCGCTACATTGCCCGCCACGGCGAGCTGCTGTAGCAAGTAGACGGAAAACACCCTGCCAGCTGCCGTTGCCACTACCACAGCTGCCAACGCCGCTGCCGTTGCCTCTGCCGCCGCCGCAGTCTATCCCCCCAGCAGTTGCGGTGAAATAGTTCCTGTTTAAAGCCCCGTGACTTTAATTTAGGGACTATTCCACCGCAACGTATTGGGAGATTACCTAGTCCTTGGGTGTCCAGGACCAGAAGAAGTTGATGAGGGCCACGCGCGAGGCGGTACCGGCCTTCTTGTTGATCGAGGAAATGTGGCGATAGAGCGTGGAGCGCGAAAGAAAGAGCGTTGTGGCGATGTCCTGAACGCTCTGGTCCGAAACGACCAAGACCTCAAGAATATCGCGCTCGCGCTCTGTAAGCCCAAAGGTGGCGACGAAGGCATCAAGGCGTTCATCGGACGTGAGCTCCGCTGCCTCCACGGGCTCGGGGTCGGAGCATGTGGGCGCAAGATCCCCACCAAGATCGTCGGTGGCAAGCGGCAGTCCGTCCCGCATCGCGGCATCATCGGCTCGTTGCCCCAACTGCCCCAGCAGCGTAATCGCAATGCCCACAAACATCACGAGCGCCGCACCGACCGCAGCCAGCACATTTTGACTCGAGATAATCGCCACTGCCGGCGCCGTCACGAACATCGAGCACACGTTGTTGACGACGCGACCCATGCACGGCCAAAAATATGACCAGCGCGCATAGAGCGAGACGGCGGCATATTTTGTGGTAAAGAACACCACGAAAAAGCCCGAGCCCAGATAAAAGATGATCGTGGTAGCGAGCTCGTTGCCACCATTGCCGTCGACGATGAGCACAAAGAACGAAAGCGTGGACAGTATGGCGGCGCATGTCATGCCGATATTCATATACGAACGGCCGTGCAGGTCAAATCGTGCGCCAGCGGCCAACGAGCTCACGACAAGCAGCAGGCGCGGCCAATCGCCCAAATCGACGGCTCCGACAGCATGCAGGGTCGTGAAGCCCGCGTTGAGAGCGGCGAATACGCCGGAAAGATACGCCGTCGCCACGGTCAGGCGAACTACGGCGCGACGGAATGCCGCCTTTGCCTCGGGATCGTCATGCCACTTGGCGCCATATTCCAGAGCATCTACCGAAAGCCCGGCAGCACTGGGTTCAAAGTTGGGATTGGACTCGTCGCGCAGCTTGGCGCGTCGGGCACCGTGGAGCAACGCCACCTGCGCGATCGCGCAGACGACCAGAACAGCCTGCTGAGGAATGCCGGCAGGCATCACCATGTGGTTGAGCACCTGCACCAGAACGCCCATGGCGTAGGAAAGTGCAGCCGCACGCGCCAAGCAGGGCGTCCGCGCAAAGCGCCGCGCAAAGTTTGCATGGGCAGTCGATCCGCAGTAGCCCAGCGCGCAGCACGCCACCAAACCGCCGGCAATTACCACCTCAACCTGAACCGCCATAATCAACAGCAGCAATGCCGCCACCAGCAAAACGCCCGTAACGTCACTCGTTGCTTCAATGGCATGGGGACGGCGATAGTACAGAATAGGACGCACAAAAAAGCCAATCACGCTCGCGCCGATGACAAGGCTCTCATAAATAACGACCTCGTTCGGAGACACGAACTCGGCCATGCGCACATCAAAAAGATACTCGCACGCCAAAAACGTGAAGAAGAACAGCGCCAGGCATATAATCTCCCGAATGCCCCGACGCAAATATTCGGTTGTGTCTCCCATGCCCCTCATGGTTAACCCCCAGCCGCTCAATTGTCTGGAAATCTATTTTAATAAAGAACCAGTCTCAATATCGAAGCCAGGCTCGAAATGCTGCCAATTCGACCCCAGCCGTCCACATCACGCCGCGATTTTGAGCCGCATGGACCAGAAGGGACGCGCGCGATCTCTAGCTCGGCCAGGAGTGTCCCCAACTACCACTCATTTAAGTACGTCCCCAATGAGTGCAATGACTACCCGCAGCAAGGAGTGTCCCTATGTGTCGGATGAAAAATGGGCCATGTGTCCCAGTTGTGGAGACTCCTTGAGCCGTCTGGGTATCGCGAAGGATCGCACACTCCCCCATCATCAAAAGTGACACACGCTACCTGTTGATGGGAGGCAGCCATGGGCTTCTTTGACAAGATGTTCGAGAAGAAAGAGTGCGCGATTTGCGGTACCGAGCTGGGACTTCTAGGTAAGACAAAAATCAATGAAGGCTACCTGTGCAAAGAGTGCGCCGGCAAGCTCTCCCCCTACTTTCACGGCTATCGCTCCAGCACCGCGGACGACATCCGTGAGCAACTCGCCTACCGCGAGGCCAACGCCGAACGCCTGTCTTCGTTCAACCCCACGCGCACGCTTTCTGCCGGGCGCACCAATATTATGCTCGATGAGGACGCGGGCCTGCTGATCATCACTTCGCAGAGCCGCTGGCGCGACGCCAATCCCGACATCATCGAGTTCTCGCAGGTACTCGGCTGCGATATGGATATCGACGAGCATCGCACCGAGATCTATCGCGAGACCAAGGACGGCGAGCGCGAGAGCTACAACCCGCCGCGCTACGACCTGGATTACGACTTTAATCTGACCATCCACGTCAACACGCCGTACTTTACCGAGATCAACCTGCGCGTGAACGACTCCACCATCGATCAGCGCGGCTCCATCGAATACCGCGAGGCCAAGCGCCAGGCAACCGAGGTCCGCGACGCGCTGGTGCAGCTGCGCCAGGAGACGCGCGACAGCGTCGTGGCCGCCAAGGCCCCCAAGACCGCGGTGACCTGCCCCTTCTGCGGAGCCACCACCATTCCCGATGCCAGTGGGCGCTGCGAATACTGCGGCGGCGCCATCGGCGCATAGCCTCCGGCAGCGAAAGGACCGATCATGGCCTTCGAGAGCGTTAACTATCAGTGCCCTGCCTGCGGTGGCCCCTTGCATTTTGCCAGCGCCGAGCAAAAGCTCGTCTGCGACTACTGCGATTCTCGTTTTGAAGTCGAAGAAGTCGAGGCCCTCTATCGCGAGCGCCAGGACAAGGCAGATGCCAAAGCCGATGCAGCAGCCGCAACGCCCAAGCCCGTCGCCGACGACGCGGTGCAGGAGCTCGCCCAAAACGCCGGCTACATCTGCTCGTCGTGCGGCGCCGAGCTCGTGTCCGACGGCACCGTCGCCGTCACCACCTGCCCGTACTGCGGCAACTCCGCCGTAGCGCCCGGCCAGCTCTCTGGCGACTTCTCGCCCGACCTGGTGATTCCGTTTAAGCTCGGGCGCGATGACGTCACGGCCGCACTCAAGGAACACTACAAGGGCAAGATCTTGCTGCCCAAGAGCTTTGTCACCGGCAACCACATCGACGAGGTCCAAGGTGTCTACGTGCCGTTTTGGCTCTACGGCGCCCGCGTTGACGGCGAAGTGTACTTTGACGCGACCAACGAGACCGTGACCGAGGAATCCGACCGCACCGTCACGACCACCGACCACTACGATGCCTATCGCAAGGGCAATATCTCGTTTAAGCGCGTGCCCGTCGACGGATCATCCAAGATGCCCGACGGCCACATGGACGCCATCGAGCCGTTTGACTACGACGCACTGCGTCCGTTCTCGGTCGCATATATGCCCGGCTACATCGCCAACCGTTACGACGAGGACTGCGAGACTTGCAAGGCGCGCGCCGAGCGCCGCATGGAAGAAAGCACAATCTCGGCCCTGCGCGAAACCGTCGTCGACGAATATGACGATGCCACGGTCGAAAGCAAGCAGCTCGACTACACCTGGGAAGACAGCGACTATGCCCTGTTCCCCGTGTGGATGCTTTCCACCTCGTGGAACGGCAAGAGCTACCTGTTTGCCATGAACGGCCAAACCGGCCGTATGGTCGGCGAGCTTCCTTGCTCCAAGCCCAAGCTCGCCATCGCCTCGGTGCTGTTCTTTGTGATCGGGTTTGTCTTCTCCCAGATTCTCTTTATGGGCGAGAACGCCTTCGATCCGGATTACCTCGCCTTTGATGTCGAGGGCATCCTCATCAACATCGTCGCGCCGCTGATCATCGTGATCATCGCAGACGTGCTGCTGGTAGGCCAGCTCAAGACGGCCAACGAGGCCACCCACGCCGATTGCTACTGCGGCGAGCTCGACCTGACCGAGAAGCACGACACCTTCAGCCACACCGAAACCACCGTTGTCATGAAGGACAACAAGGACGATTAGCCATTCTGACCAATACCACCCGGCCTTTGACGAGAAAGGAAGATCACCATGGGACTCTTGAAAGCTGGATTGGGAGCTGCCGGCGGCGTCATGGCCGACCAGTGGAAGGAATTTATCTACTGCGAATCGATGCCTGCTGACGTCTTGGCCTGCAAGGGCAGCAAGCGCACCGGCGGCCGCAGCTCCAACACGCGCGGCGAGGACAACGTCATCTCCAACGGCTCGGTCATCGCCGTCAACGACGGCCAGGGCATGCTCGTGGTGCAAAACGGCAAGATCATCGAAGTCGCGCTGGAGCCCGGCGAGTTCGTCTTCGATACCGGCAGCGAGCCGAGCGTCTTTAGCGGCAACCTGGGCGATTCCATCAAGGAGACCTTCGCCAATATCGGCAGCCGCTTTACCTTTGGCGGCGACGCGGGCAAGGACCAGCGCGTCTACTTCATCAACACCAAGGAGATCATCGGCAACAAGTACGGCACCGCCTCACCCGTGCCCTTCCGCGTGGTCGATAACAACATCGGCTTGGACGTTGACATCTCCGTGCGCTGCAACGGCGAGTATTCGTACCGCATCACCAACCCGCTGCTGTTCTACACCAACGTATGCGGCAACGTGACCGATAGCTACACGCGCGACAAGATCGACAGCCAGCTTAAGTCCGAGCTGCTCACCGCCCTGCAGCCCGCCTTTGCCAAGATCTCGGAGATGGGCATCCGCTACAGCGCCATCCCCGGCCACACCACCGAGCTCGCCCGTGCGCTCAACGAGGTCCTCTCTGCCGACTGGCGCGACCTGCGTGGTGTCGAGATTGTGAGCTTTGGCGTCAACTCCATCGCCGCCTCGCAAGAAGACGAGCAGATGATCAAGGACCTGCAGAAAGCCGCGGTCATGCGCGATCCCACCATGGCAGCCGCCAACATTGCCAGCGCCCAGAGCGACGCAATGCGCGCGGCAGCCGCCAACCCCAACGGCGCGATGGCAGGCTTTATGGGCATGGGCATGGCAGGTGGCATGGGCGGCATGAACGCCAGCCAGCTGTTCGCCGCCGGCCAGGCACAGCAGCAGACTGCCCCGCAGCCGGCTCCGACTCCCGCACCGGCACCCGCTGCCGCACCTGCGACCGGCGCATGGACCTGCAGCTGCGGCGCCACCAACACCGGCAAGTTCTGCTCCGAGTGCGGTAGTCCCGCACCCGCCCCGGCACCGGCCAAGTGGTTCTGCCCCAACTGCGGCAGCGAAAACGGCGGCAAGTTCTGCAGCAACTGCGGAACGCCCCGGCCCTAGCCCCTCTATCTGGTAATTGGCGGGGGATCCGCCACCCCCGCATTTGCTTCTATGGGTTTTCACACAAGAAGGAGGACACCATGAAGACAACGTTCAAAAAGTCCGTACTCGCATTTCTGACATGCGTCCTGGCGCTCGCCTTTGCCCTGACGGGCTGCAGCAGCGGCGGCAAAGACCCCAAGGCCAACTTCGTCGGCAGCTGGGAACTCTCGGGTGGAACCGTGGATGGCGAAGAGCTGACCGATGAGTACATGAAGATGCTCGAGGATTGGGGTGTCCACTGCGTCCTGATTCTCGATGAGGACGGTACAGGCGCCCTCGACCTGTTCCTTGAAGTCGTCGACCTTAAATGGGAGGCAAAGGACGCCGCCACCGTAACCATCACCGCCGAAGACGAGTCGCATGACATGAAGCTCAAGGACGGCAAACTCATTCTCGAAGAAGATGACGGCAATCTTGTCTTTACCAAGTCCGACAAGGACCTGTCCGGTACGGTGAAGAAGGATCGCGAGGCGGCCGAGAAGGAAGAAGAGATCGATGAGGCCGTCGAAGACGAAGATGTCCAGAGCGTCGAAATCTCCCCCGCCGTCACCGTCGCCGATGACGATCTGTGCACCATCACCATCACCGAGAAGTTCAAGGACGACTGGGGCGACATCGGCTTTGTCGTCAACATCACCAACAAGAGCGACAAGGACCTGACCTTCTACGCCCCCACCGGCAAGACCAACGTCAACGGCACCATGAAGGAAGCCTGGTTCTCGGCTCACCTGATGCCCGGTACCAACGCCACCGAGGAATTCACGTTCTCGAAGGGCACGCTCGATAGCCTTGATGACCTCGTCAATACGACCATCGGCATCGACGCCTACCTGACCGATTCCTACGAGGACGTCGCCTCCTACAGCGCAACCATCGCGTAACGGCAGACCACGACAGCCGCGGATTGGCGGACACATCCGCGCACACCAGACGGGGCCG
>CABUAL010000079.1 GCA_902489515.1 uncultured Collinsella sp.
CCCGCGACCCCAACCTTGGCAAGGTTGTGCTCTACCAACTGAGCCATGTCCGCTTGCGGGTTATTAATTTACGCGAGTTGTCCAAAAGACGCAAGTACTTTTTTCAAAAAACTTGTCTGCCGCATGTTCTTAGTAGCTAAACGCGCTAAAGCGATTGGCTAGGCACACGATTCCAGCGCTCCGCTAAACAGCTTCACCATCTGCACGCGCGTGCCGGCGCCGTCCGTACGACGAGCAACCTCCACGTTATCGACGAGCATACGCATAAGCTTGATACCACGGCCGCGCTCCTCAGATGCGACCGGTTCGCTCGTTTCATCGATAGAATAGCCGGCACCTCGATCAAGCACCTCAACCACAACGCGATCGCCATAGGCCTGAACCGTCAGGACGCACCCAATACCGCCTGCATGGTCATAGGCATTACCCAGCGCCTCCCCCGACGCCAATGCGACATCGTAGCGCTCGTCACGCCTCAGGGGAAGCGATTCGAGGAGCTCGGCCACACGGTGCCGATAATACGGGAGATTCTCGATGCCTCGCTGCACTTCGACGCTCTTGCTCCATCGCGGCAACTCCCCCACCGGAATGGCGGGAATCGACTCCCGCGCCGGGCCCGCGACATGAAGGATGTCGACAAGCCGGGCAATTTCCAAAAAGCGAACGACCTCATCGGAGGCGTTAACGAGCGAAAGCAGCCCCTCATGCCTCATAAGCTCTCTAGCACGTGTAAGCAAAAACGCCAAACCCGTCGAGTCGATAAAGCCCACGGTCTGGCAATTGATGACAACACGACGCACGCCCCGGTCGATCAAATTATCCAACCGTCGGCGCAGTGCGGGCACCGAGGCGATGTCGATATCGCCCGGTGGCGTCAAAACCGCTATGTCATTCCACTCATTCATACGACCATGGTTCCCCAAAAGAGCTCGCTCGATGCACACGTTTCTTCAACCGTAGGGATTTTGCCCGTCAGGCGTCGTGACCTACGATCGACCCCGTAAAAACTCAAGGGAGACCAGCGCGATGTCATCGTTCAGCGCCGACTCGGTAAAGCGGTCAAGCTCGCCCAAAACCTTGCCGCAGATTCCCGATACGCCCTCACCCGAGACAGAGAGCAGAAGGTCGCGAAGGCGTTGTTCGCCAAAGAAAGCACCCGAGCGATCACGTGCTTCGATTGTTCCGTCGGTATACATAAATAGCATGTCACCAGGAGCGAATGTAAACACGCCCGTCTCGTAGACCATGCTCTCAAAGGCACCGATCACGCCCGATTGGCACCCAAGCAGCTCGACCTCTCCCCCACGAGCCTCGCCGCCACCCAGCGGCATCGACTCTGGCCTGATGACCATGGTCGGAGGATGGCCCGCCGAACAATACGTTGCGCGTCCGGCTTTAAGGTCAATCTTGGCGATAAAGGCCGTCACGAACGTCTCGACCCTCGAGAAGCCCATGAGCATGCTGTTAAGGGAGCGTGCCATGCGGGCCGGTCCAGCGCCCTCCCAGGCATATGCCGTCAGGGCCGTCTTGACGAGCGCGGACATCGATGCAGCCTCAATGCCTTTGCCAGACACATCGCCCAGAATCATGACGGCGCAGTCGTCGGGAAGACGGATGAGCGTATAGAAATCGCCGCCGACCAACGCCGAGTTCGTGGCCGACAGGTACACCGAATCGGTTGCGATACCCGGAACATCCCCCAGGGAATTTCTCATGCCGATCTGAAGGGTCTGAGCGATATGGCGCTCCTCGCGTTTTTGAGATTCGCCTTCGTAGATCAGTTCAAAGTCATGCGCCAAGTGCACCAAGTAGTCATATTCAAGATCATCAATCGGCTCTTGGCTACCATCACGAAGCAGCAGCGCGCGCGTCGTCGGGCTCTTCGCAACAGAAGCAGGAACAATCGCGTCGTTACTGTGCTTGCCATCACCCTCAGAGCGCGGGCGCCCCGCCTCGATACCGGAGTCGACGTAGAGACCCTGACAAGGCAGACCATGCGCCCTAAGCCAGCCTCCCATAGGCATCGATTCGTCAACGCGAGTTATACGGACGTGTTTAAGGTCCTCGGCACTCGCACCTCCCAAAACAGATGCCTCAAAGCCATCAGGGCCAGCCCCCAGACGTGCCGCTGGCGCCGTCGTGGAAAAGAAAAGCTTCTCGGGATCGTCCGGCAAGGCAACGCGACTGCCGCCTTCAAAATCTATGACGTAGGAATCCAGACTGGCGTCATACTCAACAGGGCAAAAATGGCAGTTAAGCATATTGCAGATCTCGGACGATACCGCCTGGGTAGCCGCGGCGGAATCGTCTAGAAAGGTAAACAACTCATCACGCAAGACATTGAGCGAGCGGCCAAGCTCGGCCGTGCGACGGGAGCGAAGGCTCGATGCCATGCCGACCAGCTGGATAGATAGGTAATCGCAAATGACCTCGAGCACATTAACGTCATAGGCGAGCGGTGCCTGAGGGCGTTTCCAACCAACTTCCAGCACGCCAAGGATCTGCGTACCGTAAAAAACGGGAAGACAGATCTCGCTGCGGTACGGAGGCATATCCTGCATGCGCAACAGGTGCTTAAAACGATTGTCCAAGTCCATGAACATACCGGAGGCGGCCTTATCACCCTCAAGGTCCTGTTGAATCGATAAGCGACAGGCACGCGACTCACGAAGAACATACGTCGGAATGCCAGCGCCATACGGCAAAAACTCAGGCAGGTAGCTGTCGTACAGCTCCTTGGAAACACCGCGAAGTTTAAAACCGCCGCTCTCAGAAAAATAGATAGCGGCACCCGAAGCATCGAGCGTTCCTACAAGCTGGTTCAAAACGGTATCAAGTAGGCTGGGCAGCTCATCGGAGCCCACGGTACTCATAATGACCGAGAGCGTGCCAGAGAGGCGCTTGTTCGCCACTCTAAGCTCCGAAAGCGCACGCTTGAGCTGACGGTCGTGCGAATACTGTTCTTCGATGCTATGGAGCGCCACCAGGACACGTGGCGCGCGGCGCCCAAAGATGCGTGGAGGCGTTACGGAGCCTGCACGAACCAAGACGGGGATAAAGGAGCCGTCACTCAGCTTGAGCATCAGTTCGTTCTCGGAGCCATCAGTTTCAAATGGCAAACGATGTTCCGTCGCACGTTCAAAAGCGGACGAGTACAGGACGTCTTTAACATCTCCACCGATGACGTCGGCGCGTTCCTCGCACATCAAGCCAAGTAAGCGATTATTCACATGCAGAATGGTTCCGTCGAGCTCGCAGATGATGACAGCATCGCTCGTGATCTCGACTAGTTGGGCAACGTCTGCCCACTCGTTGCGTTCAAGCGTTTCCATCGTGGACCCCACCGTCTATCGGTAACAAAAAAGCCTCCGAAGAGGCTTCTCAAATGCGATGGTGTCGGAGGCGGGACTTGAACCCGCATGACCAAAAAGCGGTCACTAGCACCTCAAGCTAGCGCGTCTGCCAATTCCGCCACTCCGACATGCTATGTTGTTGATTCGCGGTTCATTTTGTTGGACCCGCGCGTTCAACGAAGAAGATAATAACCTATGATTCGAGAACTGTGCAAGCACTTTTTTCAAAAAAGTTTACGAATTTGTAAATGCGCAGGTAGACTGACCTGTTCTGGCAGGAATGAGGTTGCCTTCCAACGCGTCCTCGGGCATGCGGCATTATTTTGATCCGCGCTTCGCGCTACAAAATAATGCCGCCCCCTGCGGAATGCGTTGGAAGGCAACCTCATTCCTGCCCTAAGGGCGCATGCTCCAGGCACAGTTCTCAAACATGTTCTGAGGGCTGATACAAATTTAGCGGCTCGGCTTTGCCGAGCCCTTATATGGGGAGGCCGGAGCTAAAGCTCCGGCCTCACACATTTTCCTATTAGATTAAGTGAGCGATCAAGGAATCTCACTCCCCTCTGCCGCGTTAACGCAGGGCCCGCCCTAGTGTTACTTTTCAGAACACTCCGCACTGATATCTTCTGTATTGAAGACGTCGATGGTGCACCCGTATACCATTGACGTCGACACCATCGGATGCGGACCGCGCGGTGACCCCACATTCCGCTGGCGCCCACAGGGCTGCCCTCGTTTCCTGACATGTCCCGCGCGGGCCGCGGCGAGCCGAGACCGCCGCATGACCTAATAGGAGCATGGAGCGATACCGCGGACCCGAACAACCGCATTCTATCGCGCCCCGTCAGTGTGCCGTCTGCCCGGTCCAGGCGAGCACGGAAAGAACGGAGCGAGACATGCAAAACGAATCGGCACCCGGCGCCCGCGGGCCGGTCTTCTGCGGGGTCGACACCCACGCCGACTCGCACTGGCTGTGCGTCCTGGACTGGAGGGGCCGCAAGGTCCTGTCCCGCCAGTTCCCCGCCGACGCGGCGGGCTACGAGGCGCTCGCCGGGGCGATCGCGGCGGCCGGGGAGCCGGCCTGCGTCGCGATGGAGGGGACGTCGTCCTACGGGGCGGGCCTCACCAGGCACCTCGCGTCGCTTGGGATGCCCGTGCGCGAGGCGCTCTCCCCGGCGAGGATGCAGAGGAGGCGCCCGGGGCAGGGAAAGTGCGACGAGTCGGACGCGGAGAGGGCGGCCCGCGCGGCGATGTCCGGCTCAAAGCTCGGGACCCCCAAGAGCCAGGACGGGTGGGTCGACGGGGTGCGCTGCATGCTCGCGGCGCGCTCCGGGGCGGTGAAGGCGCGGACCTCGGCGATCAACACCGCGAGGTCGCTGCTCACCACCGCCCCGGAGGGGCTCAGGTCGAGGTTCCGCGGCATGGCGGGGCCGAGGCTGATGGAGGAGCTCCCCTCCGTGCGCGCCGAGGGCGCGCTGGGCGCCGCGCTCGGCGCGCTGGCGGACCTGTGGGCGGCGGCGCGCGACGCGGCGCTCGACATGGAGCGCGCGATCGAGGCGTCCCTGGAGGAGAACTGCCCTGCGCTGCTGGCGATGTACGGGTGCGGGCCCGTCAGCGCGGCCAAGCTCGCGGTCGCGGCCGGGGACAACCCGGGCAGGCTGCGCTCCGAGGCGTCGTTCGCGGCGATATGCGGGGCCTGCCCCATCCCCGCCTCGAGCGGCAAGACCGTGAGGCACAGGCTCAACAGGGGCGGCGACCGGCAGGCGAACAGCGCGCTGCACGAGATCGCGAGGCAGAGGGTCATGCGCGACCCCGAGACCGCCGAGTACGCCGAGAGGGCCAGGGCGCGGGGGAAGAGCGACAGGGAGGTCATGAGGTGCCTCAAGCGCTACGTGGCCAGGGAGGCGTACCGGGCGCTGATGCGCCCGCACGAGGTCAGGAGGCCCGAGGACGCCTCGGGGCTCGTGGCGGCCAGGCGCGCGGCGAGGGTCAGCCAGGTGAGGGCGGCGTCCATATTGGGAACCAGCGAGAAGTACATCTCGATGCTGGAGAGGGGCCAAAGGGAGCTCAAGCCCATAAGGAGGGCCTACGAGGCATGGGTCGAGGCCGGACTTCCGCTCGATTGGGACAGGCAAGCCTTCGAGGCCGAGCGCAAAATGGATTCTAAAAAACACCTTGCCAAATAGGAGCGTCAGGACGCAAAGAGGCTCCGCAGCGCGAAGCGCGATGCGGAGCCTCTTTGCATGTCCGAGGACGTTCCGGAGAGAAACCCCGTCACGCCCCCGGATTCCCGGTGGGAGTTCTAGACCTTGTCGGCCTTAGTACATACCGCCGCCCTGCTGACCAGCGGTGGCAGCAGCGATAGCGTCCTCAAGCTGAGTGTTCTTGGGCACATCGGAGACGGTAGCCTCGGTGATGAGAATCAGGCTGGCGACAGAAGCAGCGTTCTGCAGGGTGACGCGGCTGACCTTGACGGGGTCGAGGACGCCCATCTCGATCATGTCGCCCCACTCGCCGTTGGCAGAGTTGAGACCCTGACCAGCGGGCAGCTCGGCAACCTTGTCGACCACGACAGCGCCCTCAAAGCCAGCGTTCTTGGCGATGGTGGCGACCGGAGCGGTCAGAGCCTTCTTGACGATGTCGACGCCGATCTTCTCCTCGGGGTCGTCGATCTCGACAGCGTCGAGCGCAGGAGCAGCGTCCATGAAGGCGACGCCACCGCCGGCGACGATGCCCTCCTCGACAGCAGCGCGGGTAGCCTGCAGGGCATCCTCGACGCGGTGCTTGATCTCCTTGAGCTCGGACTCGGTAGCAGCGCCGACCTTGATGACGGCAACGCCACCGGAGAGCTTTGCCAAGCGCTCCTGGAGCTTCTCACGGTCGAAGTCAGAGGTGGTGTTCTCCATCTCACCCTTGATCTGAGCGATGCGGGCGTCGATGGCCTCCTTGGAGCCAGCGCCGCCGACGACGACGGTGTTGTCCTTGGAGATGGTGACGGACTTAGCAGTACCGAGCATATCGGCGGTGATGTCAGCGACCTTCACGCCCAGCTCGTCCAGAGCGGCCTGGCCACCGGTGAGGACGGCGATGTCCTCGAGGATGCGCTTGCGGCGATCGCCGTAGCCCGGAGCCTTGACGGCGCAGACGTTGAGGGCGCCACGGATCTTGTTGAGGACCAGGGTAGGCAGAGCCTCGCCGTCGATGTCCTCAGCGATGATGAGCAGGCCACGGCCAGCGCGCTGGACAGCCTCGAGAACGGGCATGATGTCCTGAACGCTGGAGATCTTCTGGTCGGTGATGAGGATGTACGGATCCTTCATCACGGCCTCCATGCGGTCGTTGTCCGTGACGAAGTAAGCGGAGACATAGCCCTTGTCGAACTGCATGCCCTCGACGGTGTCGATGGTGATGTCGAACGTCTGGGAATCCTCGACGGTGATGACGCCGTCCTTGCCCACGACCTCCATGGCCTCGGCGATCTTCTCGCCGACCTCGGGGTCACCGGCAGAGATGGTACCGACGGAAGCAATCTGCTCCTTGGTCTCGACCGGCTTGGCCTGCTTCTTCATCTCGGCGACGGCGGCGTTGACGGCCTTGTCGATGCCGCGACGGATGGCCAGCGGGTTAGCGCCAGCAGCAACGTTGCGCAGACCGTCGTTGACGATGGCCTGAGCGAGCAGGGCATGGCAAAGAACATTACGTTCAACGGTGTCGTTGGTCTTGGTGGCAACCTCCTTCACCAGCTGGGCGCCCATGTTCTCGATGTTGTCCTCGAGCTCAATCTCCTTGGCGACGGAAACGCCGTCGTTGGTGATGGTCGGGGCACCGAACGTGCGCTGCAGCGCAACGTAGCGACCCTTGGGGCCCATGGTGACGGTAACGGCGTCGGCCAGAGTGTTGACGCCCTTGGCAAGCTTAGCGCGGGCATCGGTGTTGAACGTAATGTTCTTTGCCATGGTAGGTAATCCTCCAAAAGAAATGTGACTCGCGTCGCCGCTTCCGAGTCCTATGCGGCGGACGCGTTCAAAGACGAATCAGAGATTCTGACGAGACTAGGCCTCGACGACAGCGTAGATGTCGTCGGCGCGCATCAGCAGATACTTCTCGCCGTCGACCTTGACCTCGTTGCCACCGAACTTACCGTAGATGACAACGTCGCCGACCTTGACGTCCATGGGGATGCGCTCACCCTTGTCGTTGACCTTGCCGGCGCCCACGGCAACGATGGTGCCGCGCTGCGGCTTCTCCTGAGCGTTGCTGGCGATATACAGACCAGAAGCGGTCTTCTGCTCGGCCTCGTCGGGCTTGACCAGAACACGATCTGCAAGCGGCTTCAAAGACGACATGCTTGTCTCCTCCTTTTTGGGCCGCGCGGTTATACCACGCGAATTAACCCTTTTTGTTTGCGTACGTGTTGAATGGTACCCACGAATGGCGGGTTATACAACACGGAGTCAAAAAATCTTATTTTTTGGCACTTAGATTTTCTGAATGCCGGGGGATAACTTAGCAGTGGCTCCCGGGGCGGACCGGAGGGCATGAAGTTTACTGCTCTACAGTCCTGCGCAAGACGGAA
>CABUAL010000080.1 GCA_902489515.1 uncultured Collinsella sp.
AGCTGGCTCACGCGCATGTTGGCGCAAGCCGTCGCGTGATGGGCGAGGGCTGCGCCGACGACCCGGCCGATTGGTGCATCGCCGTGGGCGATATGGCCGACTACGTGGTCGAGACCGATCGTGGCCATTACGTGACCCGCGACGAGGTCTACGACATCCTACGCCAGGCCGAGGACAACGGCTTTGTGCACCAGATCACCAACATTGACGGCGAGAACAAGATCTTCGCCATCTGCAACTGCAACGTCAACGTGTGCTACGCCCTGCGCACCTCGCAGCTGTTCAACACGCCCAACCTGTCGCGCTCGGCCTATGTCGCCAAGGTCGAGAAGGACAAGTGCGTGGCCTGCGGTCGCTGCGTTGAGGTGTGTCCGGCCGGCGCCGCCAAGCTGGGCCAGAAGCTCTGCAGCAAAAAGGCGGGCGGACAGGTGCCCGAGTATCCGCGCCAGGAGCTGCCCGATGCCACCAAGTGGGACCACACCAAGTGGTCGCCCAACTACCGCAACGACAACCGCATCGAGACGCATGAGTCCGGCACCGCGCCCTGCAAGACGGCCTGCCCCGCGCACGTTGCCGTTCAGGGCTATTTGAAGCTCGCGGCTCAGGGTCGCTATGACGAGGCCCTAGCACTCATTAAGCGCGAGAACCCTCTGCCCGCTATCTGCGGCCGTGTGTGCAATCGCCGCTGCGAGGATGCCTGCACCCGCGGCCGTGTGGACGCCGCCGTGGCCATCGACGAGGTCAAGAAGTTCATCGCCCAGCGCGATCTTGATGCCGCGACCCGCTATGTCCCGCCCGTGGTGACGCCGACGCGCGCTGGCGGCTTCGACCAGAAGATCGCCATTATCGGTGCCGGTCCGGCCGGCCTGTCCTGCGCTTTCTACCTGGCCGAGAAGGGCTACAAGCCCGTCGTGTTCGAGAAGAACGAGCGCCCGGGCGGCATGCTCACCTACGGCATTCCCAGCTTTAAGCTGCAGAAGGACGTTATCGAGGCCGAGGTCGAGGTTATTCGCCTGATGGGTGCCGAGTTCCGCTATGGCGTGGAGGTCGGTCGCGATGTGACGCTCGATGAGCTGCGCGAGCAGGGCTTTAAGGCCTTTTATGTTGCCATCGGCTGCCAGGGCGGCCGCCTTGCCGGTATTCCGGGCGAGGACGCCGAGGACGTGACCGTGGCCGTCGACTTCTTGCGCGAGGTCAACAGCGGCAAGATCGACGCGCTGCCCGGCCGCACCATCGTGGTGGGCGGCGGCAACGTGGCTATCGATGTCGCGCGCAACGCCTGCCGTTTGGGTTCCGAGCACGTTGAGATGTTCTGCCTGGAGAGCGAGGCCCAGATGCCCGCCAGCGAGGAGGAGCGTCGCGAGGCCGTTGAGGACGGCGCTCACATCAGCTGCGGCTGGGGTCCCAAGGAGGTTCACCTGGACGAGGCCGGTCGTGTGTGCGGTATCACCTTTAAGCGCTGCACGCGTGTCTTTGACGACGAGGGCCGGTTTGCGCCCGAGTACGACGAGAACGATCTGCGCCGTGTCGATGCCGACCGTGTCGTCATGTCGATTGGCCAGTCCATTGTGTGGGGCGACCTGCTGGCTGGCTCCAAGGTGGAGCTTGGCCGCGGCCAGGGTGCCCTTGCCGATCCCCAGACCTACCAGACCGCCGAACCCGACATCTTTGTGGGTGGCGATGTCTACACCGGTCCGAGCTTTGCCATCGACGCCATCGCCGCCGGTCACGAGGCCGCCGTGTCCATCCATCGCTTTGTGCAGCCGGGCTCCACGCTCACCATCGGCCGCAACCAGCGCCGCTACACCGCGCTCGACCGCGACGATGTCGTGATCGAGAGCTACGACAACGCGAGCCGCGAGGTTGCCCACGTGGACCGCGAGCGCGAGAAGGCCGCGCCGTTTAGCGAGTACGCCGAGACCTTTACCGAAGAGCAGGTGCGCGCCGAGACCGCCCGTTGCCTGGGTTGCGGTGCCTCGATCGTCGACCCCAACAAGTGCATCGGCTGCGGCCTGTGCACCACCAAGTGCGCGTTTGACGCCATCCATCTGGATCGCGACCGCCCCGAGTGCTCCACGATGGTCAAATACGAGCAAAAGCTCCCAAGCCTCGGCAAGTACGCGCTCAAGCGTGCGATTAAGATTAAATTCGGGAAGAAGTAAAAGAACCTAACAAGTAAGTGAGCGGCGCGGGGGCGTCGCTCACTTACGTTTGGCTGGCATCGCATCAACCGTTGTGGAAAGGTTTCTACCTTGCATGAATTAGGGATTGTGTATCACATCATTCGCGATGTTGAGAACGTGGCGCGCGCCAATGGCGTGCGTCGCGTTTCGAGCGTGACGCTGCTGCTGGGCGAGGTCTCGGGCGTTGTTCCCGATCTGCTACTCGACGCTTGGCGCTGGGCGGCAGATAAAAAGTCCATCACCGAGGGTGCGGAGCTTATTGTGGAGCCTGTCGAGGCCGTGACGCATTGCGAGGCGTGCGGCTGCGACTACGCGACGGTCGAGCACGGCAAGACCTGCCCCCATTGCGGCAGCGGCGAGACATACCTGCTGCAGGGCCAGGAGGTCATGATCAAGCAGATCGAGACCCCCGACGAGGACCCGGCAGGCGCTGCCCCCGATGGCCCTTCTGAAGCCCCCGATGCCGTCGACGCCGCCAACCCCCTCCACATCGCCTAACTTGGTCGTTGGGGACGTTCTTAAACGACTAGTCAAACAAGAACGTCCCCAATGACTACTTGCGCTAAAGCATAAGTCACGCTAATAGTCAAGTTATGTCTGTTTAAACAAAATAGCAGCAGTACAAGCGCATTCGAGCTTGCCTAAAATCGATATTAATGAACAGCCTGCTTGTATCTGTAAAATGAATGGCTTGATGAGCGACGCTTTGGCGGGTAATGAGTCGAAAAGCAGCAACATAACCAACTTGTAACAAACCTAGACGTTTAAACAAATAATGCAACCTTTTGCGAATTTAGCTATAATTCCACAAACCAAACAGGTATACTTCCTTAATGTCGTGTAGGAAATACGTAGACAAAAAGGAGGTTATGTGATGGTAAGTATTGTTCTTGCTAGCCACGGGGACTTGGCAGCTGGAATCAAGCAGACGGGCTCGATGGTCTTTGGCGATCAGCCGTCTGTAGCCGTGGTCTCGCTCGAGCCGAGCATGGGCCCCGACGACTTCCGTGCCAAGGTCGAGGAAGCAGTCGCTTCCTTCGAGGACCAGGAGCAGGTGCTCTTCCTCGTTGATCTGTGGGGCGGCACGCCGTTCAACCAGATCAGCGGGCTCATCGAGGGCCACGATTCCTGGGCTATCGTCACCGGTGTCAACCTGCCTATGCTCATCGAGGCATATTCGCAGCGCTTTGATGCAAAGAACACTGCACATGCGATCGCAAAACATCTCGTGACTGAGGCTAAGGCTGGCGTGCGCGTCAAGCCCGAGTCTCTGGAGCCCGAGGAGAAGAAGCCGGCTGCGGCCGCCGCTGCTCCTGCAGGCGCCATCCCTCCGGGAACGGTCATCGGCGACGGGCACATCAAGATTGCCCACGTCCGTATCGACACCCGTCTGCTGCATGGCCAGGTGGCCACCACGTGGACCAAGCAGATCAACCCCAACCGCATCATCGTGGTTTCCGACGGCGTTGCTCACGACGAGCTCCGCAAGACCATGATCGAGCAGGCTGCCCCTCCGGGAGTCCATGCCAACGTCGTGCCCATCAAGAAGATGGCCGAGGTCGTCAAGGACACGCGCTTTGGTGACACCAAGGCCATGCTGCTCTTCGAGAACCCGCAGGATCTGCTCAAGGCCATCGAGGCCGGCGTCGACATCAAGGAAGTCAACATCGGTTCCATGGCTCACTCCAAGGGCAAGGTCGTCGTCACCAACGCCGTCGCCATGGGCGATGACGACGTCAAGACTCTCGAGGCCCTCAAGGCTAAGGGCGTCAAGTTCGAGGTCCGCAAGGTTCCTTCGGATTCCTCCGAGGATCTCGACGCCATGTTGAAGAAAGCTAAGGCCGAACTGGCCGCTCAAGCATAGTAAAGGAGGGTCCGATACATGTCTGCAATCACTATTCTGCTTGTTGCGATTGTCGCGTTGCTTGCCGGTATGGAAGGCATTCTGGATGAGTTCCAGTTCCATCAGCCGCTCGTGGCATGCACGCTTATCGGTCTCGTAACCGGTCACCTTCAGGAGGGCATCCTCCTGGGCGGTTCGCTCCAGATGATGGCCCTTGGCTGGGCTAACGTCGGCGCCGCCGTCGCGCCTGACGCCGCTCTGGCCTCGGTCGCCTCTTCGATCATCATGGTGCTCGCCCTCAACGGCGGCGCTACCGATCCGTCGAAGGCCGTTACCGCCGCTATCGCCGTCGCTGTCCCGCTGTCGGTCGCTGGTCTGTTCCTGACCATGATCTGCCGTACCCTGGCTACCGCTATCGCTCACGCCATGGACGGTTGCGCCGAGAAGGGCGACTTCGCCGGCATCGAGCGTTGGCAGTACATTGCCATCCTTATGCAGGGCCTTCGTATCGCCATCCCGGCAGTACTTCTGTGCATCATCCCGGCCGAGGCTGTTACCAACGCGCTTAACGCTATGCCCGACTGGCTGTCCGGCGGCATGGCTGTCGGCGGCGGCATGGTCGCTTCCGTCGGTTACGCCATGGTCATCAACATGATGGCCACCAAGGAGACCTGGCCGTTCTTCATCCTCGGCTTTGTCCTTGCTGCCATCCCTCAGCTCACGCTGATCGCCCTTGGCCTCATCGGCATCTCCCTTGCCCTCATCTACCTTGGCCTTAAGGATCTGGCCAAGCAGGGTGGCGGCATGGGCGGTGGCTCCGGTGACCCGCTCGGCGACATTCTGAACGATTACGAGTAGGAGGGGAGTGATACATATGGCAGAGAACAAGATTCAGCTCACCAAGGCTGACCGCAAGAAGGTTTGCTTCCGTCATCAGTTCCTTCAGGGCTCGTGGAACTACGAGCGTATGCAGAACGGCGGCTGGTGCTTCGCAATGATCCCTGCGATCAAGAAGCTCTACACCAGCAAGGATGACCAGATTGCCGCTCTTAAGCGCCACCTGGAGTTCTATAACACCCACCCCTATGTTTCCGCCCCCGTCATTGGCGTTACCCTCGCTCTCGAGGAGGAGCGCGCCAACGGTGCTCCGATCGACGACGTCGCCATCCAGGGCGTCAAGGTCGGTATGATGGGCCCGCTCGCCGGCGTCGGCGACCCCGCCTTCTGGTTCACCCTTCGCCCGATTTTGGGCGCTCTGGGCGCTTCCATGGCCCTGTCCGGTAGTATCGCCGGTCCGCTGCTGTTCTTCTTTGCGTGGAACATCATCCGTTACGCTTTCCTGTGGTACACGCAGGAGTTTGGCTACAAGGTCGGCTCCTCCATCGCCAAGGACCTCTCCGGCGGTCTGATGGGCAAGGTCACCGAGGGTGCTTCCATCCTGGGTATGTTCATCATCGGCGCCCTGGTCGAGCGCTGGGTGTCCATCTCCTTCACCCCGGTCGTCTCCAAGGTCACGCAGTCTGCTGGCGCCTTTATCGACTGGGCTAGCCTGCCCTCCGGCTCCGAGGGCGTCAAGGAAGCGCTGACGATGTACAACTCCATCGGTGCTACCGCCCTTGATCAGGTTAAGGTCACCACGCTTCAGGCTAACCTCGATCAGCTCATCCCCGGCCTTGCCGCTGTGTGCCTGACCCTGCTGGTCTGCAAGCTCCTCAAGAAGAAGGTCAGCCCGATCGTCATCATCCTGGCTCTCTTCGCCGTCGGCATCATCGGTCGCGTCTGCGGCTTCATGTAAGCACGCTTCGGCTTAAGACCGAGAGTTGCTAGGCAAGGGCTTTTGAGCCATTGAAACGGACCGCACCCGGTGGGTACACTGGATGCGGTCCGATTGTTTTTATTGGAGGGCGAGGCGCGTATGGCGCAATCTCAGAACAGCACGGTCGATCTGGCAACGCCGGCAACCTGCCTGATGGGGCTTACCAGCCACGGTAACGTGATGGTGGGCAATAAGGCGTTTGAGTACTATAACGAGCGCAATCCCGAGGATTATATTCAAATCCCGTGGGACGAGGTCGACTATATTGCCGCCGAGGTTTTACGCGGCACCAAGAAGATCACGCGTTTTGCCATCTTCACCAAGGACAACGGTCACTTTACGTTTTCGACGCGCGACGACAAAGAGACGCTTCGTGCGGTCCGCAAGTACGTCGACGAGGATAAGCTCGTGCGTTCGCCCGACTTTATCGATGTGACCGCCAAGGGCGCCAAGAGCATCCCTTCCGTTATCAAAAACCTCTTCCACAAAGGCAACTAGTCATTAAAGAGCGCCCCCCAAGTGGGACGCAGTTTCCCATGGGGCTCGATCGGGAAAGTGCATCCCAGTTCGAGCGCCGATTCCGGGATGTAGTTTCCGGAACGGGGTCGTTTGGGAAACTGTGTCCCGTTTCGAGCCGAAATTCTGGGACACAGTTTCCAGCGAGGTCCCATTGGGAAAGTTTGACCCAGAATTTGCCTGGATAGTGGGACACACTTTCCGGAGGGCTGTTCCACCGCAACTTCGAAGAGTGGCTATACGCTGTATTACAACGGCGTAAATCTGCTACACTAGTACAACATGCCTCCGTAGCTCAGGGGATAGAGCACCGCTCTCCTAAAGCGGGTGTCGACGGTTCGAATCCGCCCGGGGGCACCAGGAAAATCGCAGGTCAGGAGTTATTTTTGCTTCTGACCTGTTCTGGTTTTGGGACTAAGAACCGCTTTCGTTTGTAAATCTGGTAAGTAAATATTATGACTTCCCGAGTTTTCCACTGAAAACAGGAAATCACCATTTTGGGGATAAAAGTTTTCAACAGCTGTTAGTCGGTTCCATTTTGGTGATGTGCTTCCCTCTTTTGGGTAAATAATTTCACCATTTTGATGATTCGGTAGCTTTGAATTATTTGATAAAAAGCCTGCTCAGAAGCTTGTGTAATACCCAGTTTGGTGAAACCAATTAATAGAGAAATAGTTTATAAAGAAATAGGGACGGCGATGCCGTCCCCTTCGCTCGCAGAGCTCGCTGCGCGGTCACGTGCCGTGACCTTGCCGCCGGCTACGCCGTCGATTGATACGCTCACTGCGTTCGCTGATGATGGACTAATCCTTTTTATCAGTGACACCAGTCATAAGTGCAGCAATTGATATGTTGAATCCATTGGCAATTTTAGAGAGGTTAGAAAGACTGACATTTCTTCGCCCGACCTCTATCGAGGCGTAGTAAGACCTGTCCATGTCAATGCGGTTCGCAAATTGCTCTTGTGAGTAACCAGACTCTGATCTGAGTTCTTTGCAGCGTAGACCAAAGGATTGTTGTAGCGGCGAGATATCCATGACAAAAAGAGTCATGGATTGTTGTATTTATGCCAACGGACTATATACAACAATCCCAGTTAAGGCGCATAATTATCTCTATTGGAAAGCACTCTGATGCCCAGTCGGATAGGGCACGGAAAAGGAATGGAACAGCACAATGACTCAGGGAAAGCATTTCGCTGCCGGTGGCGATCACTTCGCCGCACTGCCAAGCAAAAAGTTTCACGCCCCGAAGGGGATCGCACGTCTGACCGTCACCGCGGCGACCATGGCCGCCATGACCGGATCGAGCCTCATCTCGCCGTTCGCGGCATTCGCCCAGACCGGTGACGGGGGCACACAGCACCCCGCCGTGATGTCGCCGATCGCCGCCCACGCCGGCGCGGCATCCGGTACCGGCGCGAAATCCGCCGCACAGACCATCGCGGACCTGCAGAAGGCAGTCAACGAGGCGAAGGCGAAGGAGGACGCCGCCAAGGCATCCTACGATGAGGCCGCCGGTGGTACGCT
>CABUAL010000081.1 GCA_902489515.1 uncultured Collinsella sp.
TCGGAATCGGAGCCTGCTGCAGAGCCCGAGTCCGAGCCCGAGCCGGCAGAGCCCACGACGGCTGACCTCTACGCCCGTCGTCCCCGCAAGCGCAAGGCCGTCGTCGACCAGCTCGCTCGCGAGCTCGAGGCCGAGGACGACGCCGCTGCCGCTGATGCCCCGAAGGGAGGCGATGAGTAATGCCTATCGGACCTGCGCGTATGCCGCTCTTCGATCACCTGGGAGAGCTCCGTCGCCGCCTGACCATCGTGGTTGTGTCAGTCTTTGCCGCCGCCATCGTGCTGTATTTCGCCACGCCCGTGGTACTCGATATCCTGGAAGACCCCATCCGCTCCTTTGTGCCGGACGGTAAGTTTTACATCACCACCACGCTCGGCGGCTTTGGTCTGCGCTTTTCGCTGGCCATCAAGATGGCCGTTGTCATGTGCACGCCCATGATCATCTGGCAGATCTTGGCGTTTTTCCTGCCGGCACTGCGTCCCAACGAGCGCAAATGGGTCGTGCCCACGGTGCTCGCCTCGACGGTGCTGTTCTTCCTGGGCGCCATCTTCTGCTATTTCATCATCATCCCGGCGGGCTTTGAGTGGCTTATCGGCGAGACCTCGGCCGTCGCCACGGCGCTGCCCGACCTGGAGAACTACGTCAACATGGAGCTGCTCTTTATGATCGGCTTTGGCGTGGCGTTTGAGCTGCCGCTCATCATCTTCTACCTGTCCGTCTTCCACATCGTGTCCTACGCGGCCTTCCGCGGCGCCTGGCGCTACGTGTACGTGGGCCTGCTTGTGGGCTCGGCTGTGATTACGCCCGACGGCTCGCCCGTTACGCTGGGCCTCATGTATGGTGCCCTGCTCTCGCTCTACGAGATTTCGCTCGCCATTGCCCGCGTGGTCATTACCGCGCGCGAGGGCAAGGAGGGCTTGTTTGTGAGCCGTCTGGACCTGTTCTCGGACGATGAGGACGACGAGGAGTAAATCGGTATGCACGAGGTTGGCATTGTCAACGGCATACTCGATACAGTGATTCGCGCGGCGCGTGGGGCGGGGGCCTCGCGCGCCGTTTTGGTAACGCTGCGTATCGGGGATATGACCGAAGTTGTGCGCGAGGCGCTCGACTTTGCGTGGGAGACATTTCGCGATGAGGACCCGCTCACGCGGGGCTGCGAGCTCGCGGTTGAGGAGATTCACCCACAAAGTGAATGCCTGGACTGCGGCGAGGTCTTCGACCACGATCGCTTCCACTGTCGCTGTCCCCAGTGTGGTGGTGCCAACGTGCGCCTACTGCACGGCCGCGAGCTCGATATCGCGAGTATCGAAATCGAAACCCCCGACGATTAGCCCGCTAGCCATCTGGTGATGGGGTATAAAGGGGCCAAAGTAAGGAGCGCTAAGTATGGCTGAGAAAACGATTGATATCGCGTCGCCGATTCTGTCGCGCAACGAGCGCCTGGCAGATCAGCTGCGTCAGCGATTTAATGAGACAAACACCTATGTGATCAACGTCTTGTCGAGCCCCGGTTCGGGCAAGACCACCACGATCCTGGGCACCAACGAGCGCCTGCGTGACAAGGCCGGCCTGCGCTGTGCCGTCATCGAGGGCGATATCGCCTCGGATGTCGACGCCATCACCATGAAGGAAGCCGGCATGCCCGCCATCCAGATCAACACGGGCGGCCTGTGCCACCTCGAGGGCAACATGATCATGGAGGCCGTTGACGCGTTTGACCAGGCTGTGGGTCTGGAAAACATCGACGTCATCTTTATCGAAAACGTGGGTAACCTGGTCTGCCCAGTCGACTTTGACTTGGGCGAGAACCTGTCCATCATGATTCTCTCGGTGCCCGAGGGCGACGACAAGCCCATCAAGTACCCGGGCATCTTCCAGCACGCTGGCGCGCAGCTGCTCAATAAGGTCGACGTGGCCCCGGCTTTCGATTTTGACATGGATAGGTATACTAAGACACTCGATGACCTCAATCCGCAGGCGCCGCGGTTTGCCGTGAGCGCGCGCAAGGGCGAGGGCATGGACGCCTGGTGCGATTGGCTCATCGGGCAGATCGAGCAAGCAAGGGCGTAAATCGGCCGCCATACGGGCGGGCGTAGCCGTAGAGATACGAGATAGGAGCCTCTTTTGAAGCTCATCATCGCCGAGAAAAACGACGCCGCGCGTCAGATCGCCGAGCGGCTGTCCACGGGTAAGCCTAAAAAGGACAAGGTGTACAACACCGCCATCTACCGTTTTGAGTGGAAGGGCGAGGAGTGCGTGACGATCGGTCTTGCCGGTCACATCCTTGCGCCCGATTTTTGCGACAGCGTGCTGTTCGATAAAAAGCTGGGCTGGTATTCGGTCACCGAGGACGGCGAGATGCTGCCGGCCGACATGCCCGATGGCCTGGCTCGTCCGCCTTACGACACCAAGCGTAAGCCGTTCCTTGCCGATGGCATCTCCATCAAGGGCTGGAAGCTCGAGAGTCTGCCCTATCTCACCTGGGCACCCGTCATTAAGCTGCCGGCCGAGAAAGAGCTCATTCGCTCGCTCAAGAACCTTGCCAAGAAGTCCGACAGCGTCATCATCGCTACGGACTTCGATCGCGAGGGCGAGCTGATCGGTTCGGACGCCCTCAACAAGGTGCGCGAGGTGGCGCCGGACTTGCCGGTTGCCCGCGCCCAGTATTCTTCGTTTACCAAGGCCGAGATCACGCAGGCCTTCGATAATCTCGTCTCGCTCGACCAGAACCTGGCCGACGCAGGCGAGAGCCGTCAGCACATCGACCTCATTTGGGGTGCGGTGCTGACGCGCTACCTGACGCTCGCCAAGTTTGGCGGCTTTGGTAACGTGCGCTCCGCCGGCCGCGTGCAGACGCCGACGCTTGCCCTGGTGGTCGAGCGCGAGCGCGAGCGCATGGCGTTTGTGCCCGAGGACTATTGGCAGATTCGCGGCATGGGTGCCGCGCAGGGCGCTGCCGAGGACGATCGCTTTAAGATCGCGCACAAGACGGCGCGCTTTACCGACAAGGATGCTGCTGAGACGGCGTACGGCCATGTTGACGGCGTCGCGACGGCAACCGTCGCCGCGGTGACCAAGCGCTCGCGCAAGCAGCAGCCGCCCACGCCGTTTGCGACCACCTCGCTGCAGGCTGCCGCCGCGGCCGAGGGCATCTCGCCTGCGCGTACCATGCGCATCGCTGAGTCCCTCTACATGGCCGGTCTCATCAGCTACCCGCGTGTCGACAATACCGTGTACCCCGCGACGCTCGATCTGGGCGCCGTGGTGAGCGACCTGGCAAAGATCAACCCGGCGCTGGCGCCCGTATGCAAAAAGGTGCTTGCCGGCCCCATGAAGCCTACGCGCGGCAAAGTCGAGACCACCGACCACCCGCCTATCTATCCCACGGGCGAGGGCGATCCGTCCACGCTCGACGGCGGCCAGCGCAAGCTCTACGACCTCATCGCCCGCCGCTTCCTGGCGACGCTCATGGGTCCCGCGACCATCGAGAACACCAAGCTCGAGCTCGATGTGAACGGTGAGCCGTTTGTGGCTTCGGGCGATGTGCTCGTGACCCCGGGTTTCCGCGAGGCCTACCCGTATGGCCTTAAACGCGACGAGCAGATGCCGCCGCTTGAGCAGGGCGATACGGTCGACGTATTCGACATTAAGCTCGAGGCCAAGCAGACCGAGCCGCCCGCGCGCTACAGCCAGGGCAAGCTCGTGCAGGAGATGGAGAAGCGCGGCCTGGGCACCAAGTCCACGCGCGCGAGCATCATCGAGCGCCTGTACGCCGTGCGCTATCTCAAAAATGATCCCGTTGAGCCGAGCCAGCTGGGTATCGCCATCATCGATGCGCTGTCGCAGTTTGCCCCGCGCATCACGAGCCCCGATATGACCAGCGAGCTCGACGGCGACATGACCCGTGTGGAGCGCGGCGAGGATACCGAAGAGCATGTCGTGATGCACTCGCGCGCGCTGCTGGCTGGCGTGCTCGACGAGCTGCTCAAGCACACGCAGGAGCTGGGCGACGCCATCAGCGACGCCGTCACGGCCGATGCGCGCGTGGGAGCTTGCCCCAAGTGCGGCAAGGACCTGGTTATGAAGACGAGCGCCAAGACCCGTGGCAGCTTCATTGGCTGCATGGGCTGGCCCGACTGCGATGTGACCTATCCGGTGCCGAGCGGCGTCAAGGTGAGTCCGCTCGAGGGCGAGGCGGCCGTGTGCCCCGAGTGCGGCGCGCCGCGCATTAAATGCCAGCCGTTCCGTCAGAAGGCTTTCGAGATCTGCGTGAACCCCACGTGCCCCACCAACTACGAGCCCGACCTTAAGGTGGGCGAGTGCAAGGTGTGTGCCGAGGCCGGACGTCATGGCGACCTGATCGCGCACAAGAGTGAGAAGAGCGGCAAGCGCTTTATCCGCTGCACCAACTACGATGACTGCGGCGTGAGCTATCCTCTGCCGGCGCGCGGTAAGCTCGAGGCGACGGGTGAGACCTGCCCCGAGTGCGGCGCCCCCATCGTGGTGGTCAACACGGCGCGCGGCCCGTGGCGTATCTGCGTCAACATGGACTGCCCGACCAAGGAGAAGAAGCCCGCCCGCGGCCGCAAGACCACGACTAAGGCGAGCACGGCCAAGAAGACGACGGCGGCCAAGAAGACGACGGCTAAGAAAGCCACTGCCGCCAAGAAGACGACCGCGAAGAAGTCGACTGCCAAGAAAGTAGCCTCCGACAAGTAACGGCGCGGTCGAAACATTGCCTAAAAAACGAGCGAGGACCCCACGATCCTCGCTCGTTTTTTTGACCGGCAGTTAGGGATGTTCCTTTTCTGCCGGCAGTTTAGGAACGTCCCTAACTGCCGGCTCGGGAACGACAAAGCGCTAGTTCACTTCGACGGGTTTGGCGCCGGGATAGCGCTCCTCAAAGTCTAGGCGATACTTATTGTCATTGGTGCCCGCCACGTTGTCGCGCGACAGCGGCGCCACGATCTCATTCTTGTGGTCCGCAGGCTTGGCGTATTTCAGGCTGATCTCCCAGGCATCACAGATTGCGTCAATGCGGTGATCCAGGTCGTCGTACAGGGCGATGATGTCCTTCCAGGAGCTATAGTTCTTGGAGCTCGTCGGGACGTCTAGGTCCTCGACGATGTCGTAATACTGCTCGATGGTGTCCTCTGTGCGCTCGGCGACGTCGGCGAGATTTTGACGGGTGGTCCGATCCTCTTCCAGATAGCTGCCGTTGAAGTTCTGCGCGCAGCCACGGACGTAGTTGTCGAGGTCTTCGAGCAAGTCGTAGTATTCGCTCAGGCGACGGTAGAGGTTCTGCTCGGAGAGCGTTGCTTCGCCGCCATCCTCGTCGTCATCGTCATCATCGTCGTACAGGCTGTTGGGATCGCCGAGAGGCTTTAGGTCATCGTCGTCGACGTCATGGTGCAGCTTAGCTACCTCGGCAGTCGTCTGCGTGGCGGCGCTGTCGAAAGGCTTGATCACAAAGAAAACGACCAGGGCGATGATGATCGCCACCAGCACAACGATAACGGCGATAAGCGGCCCGGCGCCGCTCTTTTTGGGAGCGGGGGTCTGTGGCGAAGCGGGCGCGTATGCGGGAGCCGGCTGCTGTTGGGGCGAGCCGCTCGCGATGGGTATGCGCTGCGTGGTCTCGACGGCCGCGGGGCTTGCGGCGGGGTCGGGGCGATAGGCGAGGGGGTCGTCCGCCTTGGCTTGCGGCGCATCAAGGGAGCCGGTCTGCTCAAAAGCGGGCTGGCTATCGCTCGCGGTTGTTTGCTCAACGGGTGCACCGCACGAGGTGCAGAACTTGGCATTATCTGCAAGAAGCTTGCCGCACGAGGCGCAATACCGAGACATTGCCACTCCTTTCGCCACATTTCAATGCAATACGACGATTATACCCAGCGTCCAAAATTCCCCATCATAAGTTGCGGTGAAATAGGGACTGTTTGGCGGTCTCAGAGCTTCAATCAGTCCCTATTTCACCGCAACTTTGGAAAGGCACCTTTAGCCATTGGGGACGCACCGAGCACTGGGGTATCATGGCTTGGTTGATATATATCTGCATTTACGCGCCTTGTAGGAAGGGGCTGCGCCCATGGCTTTTGAGCCCGCTCAACATAGCTTCATTACGCTCGAGGGTGTCGATGGCGCCGGTAAATCTACGCAGGCGCGCCTGCTTGCCCGTGCGCTCGAGCTCGCTGGCTACCAGGTTGTGAGCCTGCGCGAGCCGGGCGGTACCGCCATCAGCGAAAAGATCCGTGCTCTGCTGCTCGACCCTGCCAATACGGCGATGGGCGACACCTGCGAGTTGCTGCTCTACGAGGCGGCACGCGCTCAGTTGGTGCACGAGGTCATCGCGCCCGCCCTTGCTGCCGGCAAGGTGGTCCTGTGCGATCGCTTCTACGATTCCACGACCTGCTACCAGGCGTTTGCCGATGGCCTCGATCGTCAGATGGTGCGCGATGCCAACAACCTGGCCGTCGCGGGTACGCACCCGGCGCTCACGCTCGCCTATCACATCACGCCCGAGCAGGCGGCGCTGCGCATGGCAGCCCGTGGCGCGGCAGATCGCATGGAGGCTAAGGGCATGGCCTTCCAAGAGCGTGTCTACCAGGGTTTTTGCGCAATTGCCGCCGAGGAGCCAAACCGCGTAAAGCTCATCGACGCGACCGCGTCCATCGAGGACGTATTCGCACAGACGGTCGAGCAGGTTCGCGCCTACGGCCTCGACATTTCCCAGGATGCCGTCACCGCCGCGCTTGCCCAGGAGGCCGAGTAACATGGCCCCCGCTCAGGCAAGCCTGCTGGCCAAGCTTGACACCCAACAGCGCGTGCGCGACTTTTTGACCAATGCCGTCGCCAGCGGTCGCGCATCGCACGCCTACCTGTTTTTGGGCGCGCCCGGCGCGGGCAAGCTCGACGCCGCGTGGGCGCTCGCCCAAGCCTTCCTGTGCGAGCAGGATGGCTGCGGCTCATGCGATAGCTGCGTGCGCGTCGCCCGCCATACGCACCCCGACGTGCACTATTACACGCCCGAGAGCGCCACGGGCTACCTTATCGCCCAGACACGCGAGCTGCTCGACGACGTGCCCCTGGCGCCCATCCGTGCCAAGGCCAAGGTCTACATCATCGACCGTGCCGAGCAGCTGAGCGCCAACACCGCCAACGCACTGCTCAAAACACTCGAGGAGCCGCCCGAGGGCGTTATGTTTATCTTGCTGGGCACCTCGGCAGACGTGATGTTGCCCACCATCGTGAGCCGCTGCCAGTGCGTGCCGTTTCGGCTGGTGTCGCCCGCCGTCGCCGCGCAGGCCGTGAGCCGCGCCACCGGTCAGGACCCTGCGCGTTGCCGCATGGCCGTCGCCGTGGCGGGAAGCCCCACGCGTGGCATCGAGTTCCTCAAGAGCGCTGAGCGCCAGGACGCCCGCCGTCAGATGGTTCGCGCCATCGACTCGCTCATCGCCGCCGACGAGGCCGATGTGCTCAGTCGCGCCAAGTCGCTCATCGTCGCCGTTAAGGCGCCGCTCGCCGAGGTCAAGTCCACGCAGGAAAAGGTGCTTGAGCAAAACGCCGACTACCTGTCACGTGGAGCATTGAAGCAGCTTGAGGACCGCAACAAGCGCGAACTCAACGCGCGCGAGCGTTCGGGTATTATGGAAGCGCTGGCGAGCGCGCGGACGCTCATGCGCGACGTGCTGCTGACGCTTCAGGACGATGCGGCAGACGTTGTGAACGAGGACGTGCGCGACACGATCGGGCGGCTTG
>CABUAL010000082.1 GCA_902489515.1 uncultured Collinsella sp.
TTCTCGTTCTCGCGGAGCACTTCGATGAAGCATACATGCAGGCGGGGCTGCCAGTTGTGACCGCGACCGACGAGGTATGCGACATGGGCAGGATCGCCGAGGCCAATGGTTTCGGCGTTGCCGGGTCGAGCGCCTCGGCGGAGAGTTTCTTGGAGAAGTGCCGCGCCCTCACCGATGAGCAAATTAACGATATGGGCAAGAGGTCACGCCTCTACCTAGAGGAAAACTACACGTCCAAGACAAGCTACGAGCTGATAATGGAGCACTTCAATGGATAACCCTACTGTTTTCAAAGACAAGACCCTGATGATCACAGGTGGCACCGGCTCGTTCGGCAACACCGTGCTCAAGCACTTCATGAACACCGACCTGGCAGAGATCCGCATCTTCTCTCGCGACGAAAAGAAGCAGGACGACATGCGCCACCGCCTGCAGGAGAAGTCCCCGGAACTCGCCTCCAAGGTGCGCTTCTTCATCGGCGACGTCCGCAACGCCCAGAGCGTGCGCGACGCCATGCACGGGGTTGACTACATCTTCCATGCCGCCGCCTTGAAGCAGGTGCCCTCCTGCGAGTTCTTCCCCATGGAGGCCGTGCGCACCAACGTCATCGGCACGGACAACGTGCTGCATGCCGCCATCGAGGAGGGCGTGGACCGCGTCGTGTGCCTGTCCACCGACAAGGCGGCCTACCCCATCAACGCCATGGGCAAGTCCAAGGCCATGATGGAGTCCATCATCTACGCCAACGCCCGCAACGGCGCCGGCCGCACCACCATCTGCTGCACCCGCTACGGCAACGTCATGTGCTCGCGCGGCTCTGTCATCCCGCTGTTCATCGACCGCATCCGAAAAGGGGAGCCGCTCACGGTCACCGACCCCAACATGACCCGCTTCCTCATGAACTTGGACGAGGCCGTGGACCTGGTGCAGTTCGCCTTCGAGCACGCCAACCCCGGCGACCTGTTCATCCAGAAGGCGCCCGCCTCCACCATCGGCGACCTCGCCGAGGCCGTGCAGGAGGTCTTCGGCCGCGTGGGCACCCAGGTCATCGGCACCCGCCACGGCGAGAAGCTCTTCGAGACCCTCATGACCCGCGAGGAACGACTGCGCGCCGAGGACATGGGCGGCTACTACCGCGTGGCCTGCGACTCGCGCGACCTCAACTACGACAAGTTCGTCGTCGACGGCGAGGTGGAGACCCAGGCAGACGAGTCCTACACCTCCCACAACACCGAGAGGCTCGACGTGGAGGGCACCATCGCAAAGATCAAGACCGCCGAGTACGTGCAGCTGGCCCTGGAGGGCCGCGAGCACGAGGCGGTGCAGTAGGGTGCGCGTCCTCGTCACAGGCGCGAAGGGGTTCGTCGGGAGGAACCTCTGCTGCGCGCTGAAGAACATAAGGGACGGCAAGGACCGCCGCGCGAAATACCAGTCACTCCTTCCCCTCGAGGTCATGGAGTACGACATCGACTCCATGCCCAAGGAGCTGGAGGACTTCTGCTCCCGCGCCGACTTCGTCTTCAACCTGGCCGGCGTCAACCGCCCCAAGGACCAATCCGAGTTCATGGAGGGCAACTTCGGTTTCGCCTCCACGCTGCTGGACGCCCTGGAGCGCCACGGCAACAAGTGCCCCGTCATGCTCTCCAGCTCCGCGCAGGCGAGCCTGTCGGGCCGCTTCGAGGGATCGGTCTACGGCGAGTCGAAGCTCGCGGGGGAGGGCCTGTTCCGCAACTATTCCGAGAGGACCGGCGCCCCGGTGCTCATCTACCGCTTTCCCAACCTCTACGGCAAGTGGTGCCGCCCGCGGTACAACTCCGCCGTGGCCACCTTCTGCGACGCCATCGCCAACGGCCGCCCCTACACCGTCAACGACCCCTCGGTGGAACTGGAGCTCCTCTATATCGACGACCTCGTCGACGAGATGCTGGGCGCCCTGCTGGGGCAGGAGCACCGCTGCGGTTACGACGGGCTGGAGCGCATCGAAGGTGAGGATTTCTGCTACGTCCCCGGGACCGACGTGAAGACGCTGGGCGAGATCGTCTACCTGCTCGACAGCTTCCGAGACAGCCGCGAGACGCTGTCGGTGCCCGACCTCACCGAGGGTTCCTTCTCCAAGAAGCTCTGGAGCACGTTCCTTTCCTACTACGAGCCGGAGCACTTCGCCTACGGCCTCAAGCCCAATATCGACGACCGCGGCTCGTTCACCGAGTTCCTGCGCACGCCGGAGCGCGGGCAGGTCTCCGTCAACGTGAGCAGGCCCGGCATCACCAAGGGCAACCACTGGCACATGAGCAAGTGGGAGAGGTTCCTAGTGGTCTGCGGCACCGCGAGCATCAAGCTCAGGAAGGTGGGGGAGGACTCCGATGGAAACCCGTTCCCCGTCGACGAGTACATCGTCTCGGGTTCCGACATGCGCGCCGTGGAGATGATCCCCGGATACACGCACTCCATCACCAACCTGTCCGAGACCGAGGACCTCGTGACGGTCATGTGGGCCAACGAGCCCTTCGACCCCGAGAACCCCGATACCTACTACGAGTTAGTCTAGTTCGACTTAAGTAATAGAAGACTCTTGCCAAACGAATGTGACGTGTAATGAAGATCCTTCATCTTTGCCTTGCAAATTTTTATATCGACAACTATTCATATCAAGAGAACATGCTTCCAAAGTTTCATAAGAAGCTGGGCTATGAGGTTGAGATTATTGCCTCTATGCAGTCTTTTGATCGAAATGGGGTGACTTCTTTTATTGAGAAGTCCTCTTATTCTTATATAAATGAGAACGGTATAAAAGTCACAAGGCTTCAATATAAGCATTCGAATTCTCAATTACAAAGATTCCGCCATTATATTGGTACTAAAGGGGCGGTTGAATCTGCTTCGCCTGATATTATTTTTTGTCACGGTTGCCAGTTTGGCGACATGCCGGTTATCGTCGACTATGTTAAGTCTCATCCTGATGTCAAACTCTTCATTGACAGCCATGCCGACTATTCGAACAGCGCTACCAATTGGATTTCGCTTCATATCCTCCATAGAATCATTTGGCGTCATGAGGCTCAGCTTGCGCTACCCTATACTGAGCGCTTTTGGGGTGTTCTCCCGGCTCGTGTCGATTTTCTTGAGGAGAATTATAGGCTGCCTAAGGAGAAGTGTGGGCTTCTGGTCATGGGCGCCGATGATGATGAAGTGAAGCGGGCTTCTGATCCTGCTTCGGTAGCTAAGGTTAAACAGCGCTTTGGTTTTTGCGATGATGATTTTATAATCGTAACCGGCGGAAAGATCGATGAGGCCAAGAGACAAGTCCTCGCACTTATGGATGCTGTTGCCGAAATGGACGAACGCGTAAAGCTTCTTGTGTTTGGTCCTGTCGTCCCCACTATGAAGGCAGAGTTCGAGGAAAGGCTTTCTTGCGAACGCATCTCTTACGTACCTTGGGCCAACACCTCGGAATCTTATGATTATTTTTCTGTAGCGGATTTAGCTGCTTTTCCTGGACGTCATTCTGTTTATTGGGAGCAGGCAGTTGCCATGGAAAAGCCTTTGCTTATCAAGTATTGGGATGGTACTACGCATGTTGATTGCGGCGGAAATGTTGCTTTCACAAGCGGTGATGACTCGGAGTCCCTTAAGGCGGATATCGAGAGAATTAAAAGCCCCGACGTTCTTTGCGATATGAACGAGGTCGCAAAGATTTCGAAGAATCACTTCCTGTATTCGGACATTGCTCGAATGAGTATCGGACTTGAGACCGACAGGGCATAGCTTTGAAACTGCTTATCACATTAATTATTATATTTAATTTTGCTTCCAACTATCGTAGGGGCAGGTTTCTATCCTCTTCTACGGTTTGGATGCTCTGCTACTTCATGATTTTTGTCCTCTATCCGCTTACGGTTGACGAGCATCTCTATATAAATGCCTCGACAATTGATCTTTATGCCTTTATTGGCATCCTCGCTTTCACAGTTGGGGGAACAATTGGTCGAATGAAAAGGAGCGGAATACCAAGGCCATCAAATTCTGAAATTATTGCTCCAAATAAATCCGTTGCCTGGGTTTTATTCTGGATTTTCCTTGCCGTTAGCGTTGCGCTTTTAATCTCGCAAATTGGTGTAGGGGGTATCTCTCAGGTTTTATCTGGAAAAATGACCTCCAAGCAGCTTACTTTGGGGGATGGAGGAATTGGATCCTCGTTCACTTTTGCAATCCACCTACTCGTCCCGTGCGTTTTGGCTCTGTGGGTTACTGCAAATAATGAAAAAGACAATAGACGTGCGCTTATAGCTCTTTTGATATACATCGTTATGACTCTATTATTTGGTTTTACGCGACTCTTTTTAATTTCTATCATTGCAATGCTTGTCATTTTTAGTCTAAGACATACTTCTATACATCAACAAGTTGTTTATACAGCATTCAGTATCGTTGCTTTACTTTTTGCGATGGTATTTTTAAATTTCATTCGTTGCTTTGGACTGGGAGAGCCAATCTCCTTCGAAACCATTTTTGATATTGATTATATTTTCGAAAGCACTGACTTTAGCTCTAGCTATCACTGGTTTAATGAACTGCTTAGTACTCACATCGACTTGATTAATCCTGTTGTGTATCTGAAGCCTCTATTTGCTTTTATTCCTCGATCGATTTGGGAATTTAAGCCAGAGCCGCTTAGCATGCAGGTGCTTAAGCAAATTAATCCTGGTTTGGCTGCTACGGGTTACTCAACTGCTGGCAATAGCGTCCTTGGAGAAGGATATGCTGTTTTTGGTCTTGTCGGTATTTTTTTGGCTCCTTTCATTTGGGGGGTCGTTTGCACCGTTCTTGATGAGAGCTATTACAATCGATTGGAGGAGGGTAAGGATCAGTCCATCTGGACTATCGCTTACCTCATTTTTGCGGTGTTTGTTGTAATTAGTGGACAGCGCGGTGACTGGAGTCAATACATGACCATAGTTCTCTGGTTCTATTTGCTTCCTCTCTACTGCATAGGACGAAGGGTGCCAATTGAAGAGCAAACTGTCGAACCTTCTGAATTAATGGAGAGAGAACAGTGAAAGTTAACCAATACAAAGCCGGCGCCGTTCTATCCTATGGTGCCGTTGCCTTCAACACTGTTGCGGGGCTCATCTACACCCCTTGGATGATCTCTTGCATCGGTGCGGACGATTACGGTCTCTACACACTCGCTCTCTCCGTCGTCAATTTCTTCCTGCTCGATTTCGGGCTCGGAGATTCCGTCTCGCGCTTTCTCTCGAAGTACTATGCGGAGGGCAAAGAGGATGCCGTCGGGATGTTCCTGGGCATTGTTTATAAGACCTATATCGCGATAACCTGTCTCATCGCCGTCGCCCTCGTGGTCGTATTCTTCAATATCGATGGTCTTTACTCCGGTCTCACGCCAGAGCAGATGCCCGTTTTCAAGACGCTGTTCGTCATCGTTGCGTTCTACAGCATCTTCTCCTTCCCGTTCGCGCCCCTGAACGGCATCCTAACTGCCAACGAACGGTTCGTCGCCCTTAACGCGTGCAATCTCATCCAAAAGGTGCTGACGGTGCTCCTCATCGTCGTGACCCTCCTGATGGGCTGGGGGGTTGTAGCGCTCGTTATCGTCAACGCTGCCGTCAGTGTTGTCACCACACTCGCCAAACTCGTGCTTGTCCATAGGGGCACCAAGGCGAGGGCGGATCTCGCCGGCTGGGACTCGGGGCTCGCCCGCGAGGTGGTCGGTTTCTCCGTGTGGGTCATGGTCGGCCAGGTCTGCCAACGGTTCATCTTCGCGGTCATGCCGTCCATCATCGCCATCACCGCCACCACTTCCGAGGTCGCGCTATTCGGTCTCGCTTCGTCGCTCGAGAGTTATGTCTACACGGTTGCGAGCGCCCTGAACGGCATGTTCATGCCGAAGGTCTCTCGCGCAGTCGTCGGCGTTGGTGAGGGCCTACAGACCCTCATGGTCCGCTTCGGCAGGGTGCAACTGTATATCATCGGCTTCATCGAGGTCTGCTTCTTCGGTCTCGGCGGTTGGTTCATCCAGTGCTGGATGGGCAACGGGTACGACGGCCTCTGGCTGTGTACTCTCCTGCTCATTATCCCCAGCCTCATCGAGCTTCCGCAGCTCGTCGGCGTCACGGCGATCACTGCGGCGGGGCAGGTGCGAGCAAAGGCATTCGTATTCCTCGCCATGGCCGCCTGCAACGTCGTTCTTGGTTTCGTCCTCTCCGTGCCCCTCGGCGCCCTTGGTGGATGCCTCTCCATCTGCATCGCCTACTTTTTGAGGACCGTCGGGCAGAACGTCATCTATAGGAACTCCCTTGGGATTGACCTCAAGAGCTTCTTCGCCGACACATTCGGGAGCTGGCTGTTACCTGCCGCGGTCACGCTCGGGGTCAGCATTGTCCTGGACCGCCTCTTCCCCGTCAGGGGCTGGTCGGGGTTGCTCCTCGCGGGCTGCCTCACGGCTGCCGTCTACTCGTTCCTTTGTTGGAAGCTCTCGATGAACGAGTACGAGCGCGGGCTCGTCATCTCGGTCGCCTCAAAATCGAAGAGGGCGAGGACCCGATAAGGGTCGACGAACGGTGTTCAATGATTCTCTTGCCATTGCGACTCTGTTGAATTGGCTTCCTCCGAGAAAGGATTCGAATGGATAACACGGTAAATATTCACTTCAAAGATGACGGCCGCCTGAAGCTCCTGGTCATCGTGGGCACCCGCCCCGAGGTCATCCGCCTGTCCGAGGTCATCAAGAAGTGCCGCCGCCACTTCGACTGCCTGCTGGCGCACACCGGGCAGAACTACGACTACACGCTCAACGGCATCTTCTTCCGCGACCTGGAGCTCGCCGACCCGGACGTCTACCTGGACGCCGTGGGCGCGGACCTCGGCGAGACCGTGGGCAACATTATCGCCGCGAGCTACAAGCTCATGGTGCAGGTGCAGCCCGACGCGCTGCTGATCCTGGGCGACACCAACAGCTGCCTGTCCGCCATCGCGGCCAAGAGGCTCCACATCCCCATCTTCCACATGGAGGCGGGCAACCGCTGCAAGGACGAGTGCCTTCCCGAGGAGACCAACCGCCGCATCGTCGACGTGATCTCCGACGTCAACTTGGCCTACTCCGAGCACGCCCGCCGCTACCTCAAGGACACCGGCTGCGCCCCGGAGCGCACCTACGTCACGGGCTCGCCCATGGCCGAGGTCCTGCGCGCGAACCTTGATAAGATCGAGGCTTCGAATATCCTCTCCGAGCTCGGATTGGAGCCCAAGCGCTACATGCTGCTGTCCGCCCACCGCGAGGAGAACATCGACACCGAGGCGAACTTCACGAGCCTGTTCACCGCCATCAACGCGCTCGCGGAGAAATACGACATGCCGATCCTGTACTCCTGCCACCCGCGCTCCCGCAAGCGCCTGGAGGCCACCGGCTTCGAGCTCGACCCGCGCGTGCGCATGCACGAGCCCATGGGCTTCCACGACTACAACTGCCTGCAGATGAACGCCTTCGCGGTGGTGTCCGACTCCGGCACGCTGCCCGAGGAGTCCAGCTTCTTCGCGAGTGTCGGGCATCCTTTCCCGGCGGTGTGCATCCGCTCCTCCACCGAGCGCCCCGAGGCGCTGGACAAGGCCTGCTTCACGCTGGCCGG
>CABUAL010000083.1 GCA_902489515.1 uncultured Collinsella sp.
CGGTAGGAGTAGCTGGATCCGGCCACCGTAGAACTGCGGCACCGCGAGCGTGTAGTTGGCGGCGGCGCGTCGGGCGGCCTCGACGACAGCTCCCTCAAAGGCGCGGCGCAGCAGCAGCGAGTTGCCCTCCCCCATCAGGCTGGCGGGGATGCGCGTAAGGTTCTCCTCGTCGCCCAGAATGTGGTCGATGTTGGAGCGGATGGGAAGGCGGTAGTCAAAGACCAGCTCGGAGGGGTCCTCGGCAAAGCGCACACGGCACGGCAGGTACTCAAACGAGACCAGCATGGGGTCGCTCTCCTTAAAGAAGCCCTTCAAAAACCAGCGCTGGCGCGCGTCGGGCTTGGTGTTGGGCTCAAACAGGCCGTAGATGGTCTCGTAGCGACGCGTGTACAGGCCGGTGTTGAATAGGCAACGGTCGTCGTCGAACACCAGCGGTAAGTTGGACGGGGCGGTCTGGTCCACGTCACGCTCGGTCAAGAACACCGCGCGGCTAAACGAAAACGACAGGTAGTTTTTGAGGATGCGGTTGCTGGGACCCCAGTCCTCGGGGTCGGCGAGATCGACCAAGCGGTCGTAGCAGGGCTCGGGGCAAAACGCGAAGTCGTACACATTACTGCACAGGGTGCTGGGGATCTCCATGTGGTGTCCAATCAATTCATTAACCGGCGTGCGGATGCTTAGATTCTATACGAGCGACAGATCGCCCGTGCCCGCAACGAATCCGCAGCGCAGCTCTTCGGCTAGCTCGCTGTTCGTGCGGCGACTGGAAACGAGGTCCTGGATCCAGGCGTAGTACTGGTTGTCTTTTGGTTCGGGGCTGTCAGACAGCACGACCGGAGTGCCTGCGAACCTTAAGACGGACAACGCAAAGACAAGGCTGGTTCGTTTGTTACCGTCTTCAAAGATGTGGTCCTTGACCATGTGCTCGGCCACGTAGGTGACCTGGTCAAAGATGTCTGCGAAGCGATCGACCGGCGATTGACCGAATATCGTACAGAATGCACCCGCAAGCACGGACTCGACGCATCCAAGCTCAAGCGCGGCCCGGTCGCCTGTGGCGTCGGTTGTATAGCAGCGTCCGACCGTCATCAGCGTGCTGTGCAGGCGCATCACGGTCGCGGCCATATCTTCGAGCGAACCGGCATCATCGAGCACGAGCGGCGCGAACGGATGCGCTCCCCGCTTCGTGTCCGCCATCAGGAGTTCTCCAAGAGCCTGAGCGCGTTGGGCATGTTCGAAATGGTCAGCCGAATAGCTTCGTCGATTGACGTGGTGCCGCCGAGCAAAATCGGTGATGCTGAATTTGCCACCTGCGCAGTTGAATGATCTTCTTGAGCAACGCAATCAGCGCCGTCATCTTGTTGAACATAGCTCCAAGGCATGTCTGACTCCTCTATAGCTTTACAGACGAAATAGCCTGCGAGTCGTACTCCAGAGCAATCGGTTGCCAGACGAGGTCTTCGATGGTGCAGTTTAGGGTGTCTGCAAGCGCCAATGCCGAGGAAACCGAGGCGCGGCGTAGGTCGAGCTGGTTCTGCTCGTAGAGTTGTATGGCGCGAAGCTTAACCCCCGATTGGGCGGCGAGCTGTTTTTGCGTTAGTCCGGCAGCCTTTCGTGCCGCCTTGAGGCCCTTTTTGTCTGCCTGGGCGTTGTTCCATTTTTCGATGACAATCTGGGCGAATTTATCTTCGGAGGCCTCGTGGAGCGGATGGTACGAGCCGATGATCCAATCGAGCGGAGCGACTTCGAGTAGCTTATTAAAGCCCAAGCTGCTCATCCATTGCGTATAGGCCATAACCCACCCCGCCCAATACTGAGGCGAACGGTCGAACGGATAGGTCTCCCTACATTTGACGGGGGTCAGTCCCGCATGGGCGATAATATCGCGCGCGAGCTCGTCGCCCGCCATGCCGCAGACGACGCGAGGCATACCGCGCTCAAACTGTTTCATCTCAAGAGCGTTCGACAGGATCGCCGTCAGCTCGGCTGGATTCAACCCTTGGTCACAGATGGCAAAATCGACCGCCTCGCCCAGCGTTCTCATTGCATCCTCGAGATACATCTCACTGTAGGCGTGGGTCATCGCCCGTCATCCCCTCTCGAATGATATCGACGATACGTATTCCCTCAAACGGGTTTTCGGCAAGGAGCTCCCGATACTGCGCCCTTGCCGCTTCATCTCGTTCCTTGGCCAATGGACCATACAGAGCTTGCTGCGCACGTTCAAATCCAGCAAAACGAATGCTCTTAAACGCACGCTCGCTTATGAGCACAATCTGCTCCCCCAGGTTACCGAGCCTCATAGATCGTCCAAGCTGATCGACGGTGATCGTATTGTTTACAAAAGCTCTGGCATAGCTAAAGTACGAGTCGTCCGCACGCCACCCCCTTATTACGTCGCAAGTGCTCGTCTGAGGTAGAAAGTGATCATGGAGATATTCGCACGCCCCCGCGGCAATGGCGGTATCTTTGCGAAAAGAACGATGCTCAACGAGCAATGCTATCCAATGCAGGACGCAATATTGCGGCGATTGCAAGTCGAGAACTTTGAGATCGGCTATATCGAGTTCATAGCGATTCGCAAAGCCATCGGCATCGCGCGAGCATGCCCATTCCCTTGCAAGGTCGAGGCTCTCTGTGCAATAGAATCCCTGTCCATAGTCGTTATGGATTTTCCCCAGGCCAAGCTGGGGAGTCTCAACGATTTTCTGAGAACCATGCCACAGTTCCACGCGAGTCTCCTAACAGGTATCGCTCTAGCGATAGTATAACATACTATCGCTAGAGCGATACCTGTGTTCAAATAGCAAGAGGGTGTCTGGAACCGAGTTTGAGTTCAATACTGGCTTCTAAGGCTCGCCGAGTCCGGAAGTATGCGACAAAATTCAGACTTGCTGATCACGCCGGAGCACACTAACGCCTCGTCCTGCTTACAGAGCTTCATAGACACGCACCTCATCTTGCTCGATGCTTTTGCGGAATGCCGGGCGCATGTGCTCTGGTGGGTTGGTGACGATATCAACCTTTCGCCCAAGTTCCCTCTCGAGCTCATGGGTGAGTTCGTAAAGCGTGCCGAACGTCATGGTGTCGCCGCAGACTAGGCGCAAGTCAATATCGCTATCGGGCGTTTGCTCGCCTCGGGCAAACGAGCCAAATAAATAGGCTTCGCTGACGTCGTATTGAGCCAGCACGCGGGAGGCGACGGTGGATATGTCGGAAGGCGAAATCATGGGATATTTTCCGTTCAACAGTAGAGCGTCAGGGGGCCAGCGCCGAAACCGCCGGTCCGGCTTTTTGCCGTTCTGCAAGCTCGAAGATAAACGGAGCGTTTGATCTGACGAACTCGGTCAAAAAATCCAGATCGTCAGTAGAAAAACCTTCGACATTGAACCAATTAACCGCAGGCAAGAAGCATTCCGCATGGTCAATACCAAGGTCAACCGGACGCTCGACGGCTACGCGAACGGTCCCATCATCTCTTGTCTTTGAGTAGGCAAACTGAGTGCCGTCATCTAGCTGAACATAGCTCCAAAGCATTGCTACCTCGTTTACAACTTTTGAGTTAAAAGCCTGCCCCAACGCGGGATGAATCGCACTAATTACCCGACCCAAACACGTCATCTACAAGATCAGGCAGGTCTGTCCATACTTGATAAGCGACAACGTTATCCGGATTCATTTCTCTTGCACGACGTTTATCATCCGTATTGTGCTTTGCGGCATTGGTCAAAGCCTGGCCCTTGTTGCCGTCAATTATTTCGAGATTTACCGACTTGAACTTTGACGCGGAGGACCTGTTGGGGTCAGTAGATTTTAGAACGCCAAGGTCGCGCGCTCTTTTCTCGCATTGTGGAGTCGATGCAAAAGTTTCCGGGCATGGTGAGACATGATCGATAAGCCATACTTCAAAGCATGGATTGGAGATCGCGAGTCTAACTTCTTTTGTCTTTGCTTCTCGTTCTGCTGCGGCTAGGTTTCTGAACTCATCTGAATCGACTACGATCCATGCGGAACTCAATGCTTCGATTTCGCCTGCTTTAACGGCTTTTTTATCTGAATCGAGCTCTCGCGAAAGCTGCTTGGCCACCTTCAAAGGGTCTCCGTCAATATGCCGATACAGCACGCTTCCGCGAACGTCCATTTCAGTAATAAGGAAGTTAAAATATTCGGTTTCGGTCACCTTTCCATTGGACACAATTAGGTGGCGCTTTCGCTTGGCTCTTGTCTGCTTTTTGCGGCCGCGAGCAAGCCCTCTCCTTTCTGCCTTAGCCATTTATGTCAGCGCCTTCCTTCATGAGTTGGGCCACAAGTTGATGAAAACTTGGGTTGGGCAGCGGCACATAGACACCGTTTAAGTAATTGCGCCCCAGATTCTCATTTGCACGAGGCGAATACTCCATCGCAGCAATTAATTGCGAAGCACCTTCAGAGTCCTTTTCCACAAACCAGACCTGGTCACGTTCAAGCACCTCTTCCATAGGGCTGGTTCGCGTCATCAAGGTGACATCATGGGTCGAGAAGATTAGCTGCGCGCCCTTTGGATTTGTGTCGGGATCGGCGAACAGTGAGACGAAGTCGCGCAGGAGCGTAGGATGAAGGCTCGAATCAAGCTCGTCAATTACTGTTGTGGCCCCACTGCTTAAAGAACGTAAGGCTACCGAGAAAAACGCCAGCGCAGCTTTTGTGCCCTCCGATTCATGGGCGGAGCCCAGCCAAAAGCCATCTCCCGAGCTTTTATGGTGGAAGAACAGGTCATAAGCGAACGACAATTTAAAGTCTTCTGCAATTTTATTACGTGCCTCTTCCGGAATCTCATCGAGTCCAATGAGTGAGTCTTTTAAACCCATGACGCCTTCCGATTGACGGACATCTATGCCGTCAATTCCGATATCAGCATATTTAATGAGCTGAGATAGCATCTGAGCTCGAGCGTCATCGTTGATAAACAGCTTTTTTATGGTGGCGAGTTCTGCTAGATAATGCGTTGCATCATAGAGATTGATGTCATTGGCAAGAGCTGTGAATGCGGGTTGAATTACATCACTACCAGCCGCCGCGGCGGCAGATAAGAACAGAGAATTATTGCGCGTGATATCCCAAAGTTGTTTTTTGGCGCCTGTAAACGTGCTACCAAATTTAATCGACTGTTCCCCGTTTACCGAAGAGCGATCATAGAGGAGGGACGGCTGTTTTGATCGGTATACGGTGAGGTTCTCATAAGTAACCTCATTTTTGTTTACACCAAATGAAAACTCATACTTCAAATTGCTGGCGATAAAATCTATCGAGAATTCTGTGTCATTTGATCGTGACTCCGAGTCAAGTAAAAAGGGGACGATGGGTATTTGAGAATTCGCATCGCCTGTCGCATAACCTGTACGAACAAAGTAAGAGACAAAGTAAAGAGCATTTAGGAAATTTGATTTGCCTGACGCGTTTGCGCCGTAAACCGCAGCCACTCGCACGGGCCCAAGTTCCTTTTTGCTCGAAATCGGTTCAAACGAGAACTGCTGAGTATCTCGAAAGCTCTGAAAGTTCTTAAATGAAAAATTGAGGATCATCTTTAGAATCCTTCTCAAATATATCGATTATTCACAGACATCCTTAAATAACAAGAACAATTATATAGTTTTAAAACCGATATTTGTTAGCTTTGAACAAATATCGGTTTTAAATTGAGATTTTAGGCAATGAACCTTATAAGTATGTATGACATAATGCCTGAAGCATAATTCTCTACGCTGATATTAAGAGCAATCTTCAGTGACGGTGTCTCTTAATCTCACTCACTATGCCGGCGCATCTCTTCTCAATGCTGTCGGGAAAGAGCGAAGCTTCGGTAATGCCAAGTTTACTCAACTCGTTCAGTATTGATGCTTTTCTATTAGATGGCACTATGCAACGACCGGCTATCACGGGACTGTCTTTGGGCAGTGGACTTATTAAGTCATCAAACGACAAAGAAGAATCCTTACCACGAATGTCATTTGGGAAAAGAATATATTGGCCGGACTGAGCGGCTTGTCTATCAAGATATCTAGTTCCGTAGACAAATAATGTATCTTCGCAGCACTTCTTAAACCATTTTGCCTGATCAGTTAGCTCAGGGTAAATTGAAAGCACTAGATCACGTTGATAGTCAAAGTATGGTCTTGATATTGCAAGTGAGGCAAAACGAGACAGAAGCTTTGAGTTCATAAACAGATGCCAAGAGTCCGCAATTGCCTGGCAGATGGGATATTCCCGCTTATCCCCTCCCGGTCGCCTAAAGATAAATACTTCGCCCACGGCATCAGGATTGCCGCAGGCGAAATAGAGGGCGGCAAGTGCGTTTGAAGTTACATCTAATAGCCTGGTAGGGACTCCGTAGTGCTGGAGGCAGGCTAAAAGATCAATCGGAAGCAAATCTCGCTTGAAGACATTTGGCAATATGCGGCAGGCAGTTTCAATAATATCCGCCTCGTGCGTAAGGCTGCCTGTGATAGGGGAAATGGTGTTCGATCCCGGTTTACGCCAATAGCTGTCTCTTCCGATTGACGGAACAAGATCAAACTTAGTCGATCCTTGTCCTCGGAAAACAAATGTAGATTCATATGTCTTGGCGTCACCATTTATTGTTGGTGAAAGTCCGTTGATGTATTTGATATACGAGGCTACATCTTCAACCTCAACTTTGGCTTCACTAGACATATATCAATCCTTTAGTGGAACAAGAAGCTTTATAAACGGCAGCATTTGGATTGCAATTATCTTATCGCTCTGGCGGATGGGGTGTAAGGCTCAACATCGGTAATAGATCGAGAGGCGGTCGAGCTGAACAAAATAGTGCCGTCGCAGCGATAGCTGATACGGCACTAATCTCTAATAAATTGATTTAGTAGAAGGCTAAAGACTTCTGCAATGGCTGCATTTATTTCTCCCCTGGTCTCACTTAAACGAGGCCTTAGCAGCGATATGCGGCAGCCAAGAGCGCTGTTCCCAGAATGAAAAGCGTTAAGGAAGCGGCGATCCAGTTGTTGTCGGCAGTCTTGGGGAGTACCGCAGTGGTCGCGGTGGCAACCTTGGGTTTGGGGACTTTGGCGGCCGTGGTCTTGGTTACTGTCGTTGTTGTCTTGGTTGTCGCGGCCGCGGGTTTCAGCGCGGGATTTGCCGTGGTCTCTGTGGTGGGCTCTCCGGCAGCGGGGTTAGCATCGATGGGAGACTTATCCACGCTATCGCCAGACACAACGACCCCATCGGTCTCCCCCGCTGGTGGCGTGGCCACATCGGGCTCAACCACCACATGCGGTGCCACCGCACCGGAGGCATCCACCACGCTACCAGAACCAAAGACCCCGCCAGCAGGCGTCACAAACCGTGCGGACACAAGCGATCCGCCCGTGCACGCAACACCGCCGTCGGCACCGGTCGCATCGAGCCACGAGGCATCGACGGAAAGCCGACAGCTGGCCGGACCCGCGCCAAGGCCCGCATCCTGCAGATACACACCGTAAGCGCGCATGCCCGCTCCGGACCCGGCGCCCGCTGCAACGACGCGTCCGCCGCCGCGCACAGCCATGTCGCCTGCGATCACGCCGGCGACCGCCTCGTCCGTAATATCGGCCCCGTCCGCCCGGGCGTCGACGGTGCATC
>CABUAL010000084.1 GCA_902489515.1 uncultured Collinsella sp.
AGTAGCGATAGCCCTCGACGCCCAACGGCGGAGCCAAGGACGAGGTCATGGAGCTCATCCACGCCGCCAACCACTACATCGAGGACTCCGAGCCTTGGGCACTTGCCAAGGACGAGGCCAAGGCTGACGAGCTGGCGTTTGTGATCTACAACCTGCTCGAGGCCATCCGCATTGCCGCTCACCTGCTGATGCCGCTCATGCCCCAGACTTCTGCCGAGGCTCTGCGCCGCCTGTCCTGCGAGGACGAGGCCGCGAGCGACGACCTCAAGGGCATTTGCGCTTGGGGCCTGCTTGCTGGTGGTCAGCCCGTCGAGAAGGGCGATCCGCTGTTCCCGCGTCTGGCGTAGAGACCGCGCGAGCGCCATATCGGCAATTTGCTGTTTAGCTGTAAGGGCATGGCCGCCACGGTCCATGCCCTTTTGTTTCAAGACGCCGCCATCATGCTAAGGAGGCAACCATGACAACTTCGCCTTTGGCAAACCCCACGGCCACCAGGGAGCTGCTAGAGGAGTTTGGCCTTGCGACTAAGCATCGCCTGGGCCAGAACTTTCTAATCGACAATCATGTGATCGAGCGTATCTGCGAGCTTTCCGAGCTTGCAGGTGACGAGCGCGTACTCGAGGTGGGTCCGGGTTGCGGTACGTTGACACTTGCGTTGCTGCAGGAAGCGGCGTGCGTCACGTCGATTGAGGCAGATCCCGAGCTCGAGCCGGTGCTCGATGCTCACGCCGCCGACTACGCCAACTTCCACTTTATCATGGGCGACGCGCTTAAGGTGACGACGGAGCAGATTGAGCAGGTTGCGGGCGGTAAGCCGACGGTGTTTGTCGCGAATCTGCCCTACAACGTGGCGGCGACGATCATCCTTCAGTTCTTCCAGACGATGCCCGCGCTTAAGCGCGCTGTCGTCATGGTTCAAAAGGAGGTTGCCGATCGCATTGCCGCAACGCCCGGTAACAAGACCTATGGCGGATACACGGCAAAACTCGGCCTGTACGCGCAGGTGACGGGTCGCTTTGAGGTGCCGCCGCGTTGCTTTATGCCGGCGCCGCACGTGGACTCGGCCGTCGTGCGTATCGACCGTGTTGACGGCGTGGTGCCCGAAGGACTCGATCGCGAATTTGTGGCCCGCGTGATTGATGCTGCATTTGCTCAGCGTCGCAAGACCATCCGCAATTCCATGAGCGCCAACGGTTTTGCCAAGGACGTGCTCGATGCCGCTTTTGAGGTTTGCGGTATCGCACCCACCACGCGCGCCGAGACGCTCGATGTTGCCGACTTTGTCCGTCTGGCCCGGGAGCTAATCCATGACGCCTAATGCCGAACGCGTGACGTTTACCAAGAAAAAGAAGACGGTTGCTTGTCCCGTGCCCTTGGCGCCGCTTGCCGACACGCATGCACATCTGCTTTCGTTTTGGGGCAAGGATGTGCCCGAGACGCTCGTGCGCGCCAAAGCCGCGGGCGTCGACCTGTTGGTGACGATGTTCGACCCCATTGCTGACAAGCGCAGCGTGGCGGACTATAGCGACTGGCTGGTGCGCGAGATTCTTCCGATGCAGGATATCCCGCAGATCAAGTATCTTGCCGGCGTGCATCCGTATGGCGCGCCGGACTATACCGACGACGTTCATGCACAGGTCGTTGCGGCACTTGATGACCCCTTATGCGCCGGTATTGGCGAAATCGGCCTGGACTACCACATGGACTATGACGACGATATCGCGCCGGCACCCCATAACGTGCAGATTGATTGCATGGCGCGCCAGCTCGAGCTTGCCGTGCGCCGCAATGTGCCGGTGGAGCTGCACCTGCGTCACGAGGACTCGGATGGGGAGCGCACCTCGCACGTTGATGCGTACAACGTACTGCGCGAGGTGGGTGTGCCCCAGGCTGGTTGTGTGCTGCACTGTTTTGGCGAGGACCGCGCCACGATGGAGCGCTTTGTGGATTTGGGCTGCTATATCGCCTATGGCGGTGCGGCCACCTTTAAGCGCAACGACGATGTGCGCGAGGCATTTGCGGCAACTCCACTCGATCGAATTTTGTTCGAGACGGATTGCCCGTATATGGCTCCGGAGCCCATCCGCGGTCTTGAATGCGAGCCCGCAATGATCTCCATTACGGCAAACACGCTGGTCAACGACCGTGTCGATCGCACGGGTGAGGACGCCGAAACAATCGTGCAAGCCGCTTGGGAGAATGCCTGCAAACTTTTTCAAAAATAGTTCTTGCGTTCGTGGTGGCGCTCCGTTATTCTAATTCCTGCACGCGGGCGTGGCGGAATTGGCAGACGCGTACGGTTCAGGTCCGTATGGGGGCAACCCCATGAAGGTTCAAGTCCTTTCGCCCGCACCATTAAATGAAAGAGCTCCCAGCAATGGGAGCTTTTTTGTTATGGGCCCATCACAGGGACTTGAACCTGTGAAGGAGCGAGCGTAAAGAAAACGCGGAGCGTTTTTAGCGAGCTGGCGAGGACGCCGGCAGGCGAAAGGAGAAGCCGGTGCGGATCCGCGAAGCGGATACGCGGACGTCCTTTCGCCCGCACCATTGATTGAAAGAGCTCCCAGCAATGGGAGCTTTTTGTTATGGGCCTCTTGTTGATGTCACGTTGCTGCTTCGTGCGGGTATCCTAGTGCCAACGTGTGCCTATCAGAGGAGAGACCATGCTGTTGTCCGGTATCATCGCCGCCCTTACCAGCCTTTTGATTCCCATCATCATTTTGTTGTTACTGCTTCCCAACGCCTGCTATGTCGTTGAACAGCAGCATGCCGTGATCATCGAGCGTCTGGGCAAGTTTAACCGCATCGTCAACGCGGGCTTCCACATGAAGGTGCCCGTGATCGACCGCAAGGCCGCCACGGTGAGTCTGCGCACCATGAAAAACGGTTTTGGCATCGACGTTAAGACCCAGGACAACGTGACCATCGGCCTTGAGGTCTCTGCTCAGTACCACGTGAGCTATGACATGGGCGCCGGCCCGGCAGATTCGGGTATCTACAAGAGCTACTACATGCTGCAGGAGCCCGTCGACCAGATGCGTGACTTCATCACCGACGCCCTGCGCTCTTCGATTCCCGTCTACACACTCGACGAGGTCTTTGCCAAGAAGGATGACATCGCCAAGGATGTCAACGCTACCGTTTCCGAGCAGATGGCCGCCTACGGCTTCACCCTCGTGTCGACGCTCATCACCAAAATCGCACTGCCGACCGAGGTCGAGAACTCCATGAACGACATCAACGCCGCCCAGCGCAAGCGCGCTGCGGCACAGGAGCTCGCCGAGGCCGACCGCATCAAGCGCGTCACCGAGGCGACCGCCGAGGCCGAGGCTATGGAAAAGGCGGGCGAGGGCATCGCCAACCAGCGCAAGGCCATCGCACTGGGTATCAAAGATTCGCTCGAGATCATCCAGGAGACGGGTGTCGGCAATGACGAGGCCAACCAACTGTTCATGTTTACGCAGTGGTCCGAGATGATGACGGAGTTTGCTCGCACGGGTAAAACCTCGACGGTCGTGCTGCCGAGCGACTTCTCGCAGTCGGCCTCTATGTTCGAGCAGATGCTGACCGCCGGCAAAGTTCAAAACGATTCGAAGGAGTAGACGCGCGTGAAATACACCGTCGTTTGCGTCGGTAAGCTCAAGGAGCGCTTTTGGAAGGACGCGTGCGCTGAGTACACCAAGCGCCTAGGTGCCTATGCCAAGGTCGATATCCGCGAGGTGGCCGATATCGACCCGTCCAAGGCGGGCGGTGTGGATGCCGCACGTGACAAGGAGGGGGCGGCGATTCTTGCTGCCCTGCCGTCTCGAGCGCATGTGATCCTGCTGGCTATCGAGGGCAAGGAGCGTTCGAGTGAGGAGCTCTCGGCGCGGCTCGACGATCTTATGCTGCGAGGCAACAGCGACATCGCCTTTGTGATTGGCGGATCGGACGGCGTGAGTGATGAGGTGCGCGCCCGCGCCGACGAGATGCTCAGCTTTGGACGCATTACCTTGCCGCATAACCTGGCACGCGTGGTGCTGCTGGAGCAGATCTACCGTGCCTGCAAGATCAGTCGTGGCGAGCCGTATCACAAATAGGTCGGCAATACGAAACAATGGCGTGGGACAATACCTTTCGTTTTGAGGAATGTGTCTGAAAGGACTATGAGATATGAAGATTGGATTTGTCGGTTTTGGCAATATGGCGAGCGCTATGGCCGATGGCTGGATCGCTGCCGGTGTAGCTGCGAGCGACATGTGCGCCTGCGCGGGAGCCTTCTCGGCACTGGTTGAGCGCTGCGAGGCGCGCGGCATGGCCGCCTGCCACGATGCCGCCGAGGTTGTCGCCGCATCCGATATCGTGGTCGCTGCGGTCAAACCGTATATGATCGAGAAGATATTCGCCCCGCTCAAGGATGCTCTTGCCAAAAAGGTCGTTCTGTCGGTTGCCTGGACCTGGGACAGTGCCAAGTGGGAGCAGGTCCTGCCGGGCGTCGCGCATATCTCGACGGTGCCCAACACGCCGGTTTCGGTGGGCGAGGGCGTCATCGCTTGCGAGAAGGCTTCCACGCTTAGTGATGAGCAGAGCGCAGTGGTGCTTGATCTGCTTGGCAAGCTCGGTGCGGTGGTCGAGCTCGATACGAGCCTGCTGTTCGTGGGCGGCACGGTGGGTGGTTGCGCTCCGGCATTTGTCGCTATGGCAATCGAGGCCCTGGGCGATGCGGCGGTCAAGCACGGTATCCCGCGTGCCGATGCCTATCGCATTGTGAGCCAGATGGTGCTAGGTACGGCAAAGTTGCAGCTTTCAACTGGTCAGCATCCTGCGGCGATGAAGGATGCCGTATGCTCGCCCGGTGGTGCCACCATCAAGGGCGTCGTTGCACTCGAGGACGCCGGCATGCGCAGCGCCCTGGTCAAGGCAATTGACGCAACTCTCCAGTAAAACCTGCCATTTAGGGACAGGTTTATTTTGGCAGGTTTTTCCTGCGGTTTTGTCGTATGTGCGGAAAGCGCCCCGCAACCGGATCGTTACCGGTTGCGGGGCGCTTGCGTTTGCCCAGATAAAACCGACCAAAATAAACCTGTCCCTTTTTGGCAGGTTAGTCCCAGAAGCTGTCTTCCTCATCCTCGGACTTGGGTCCGCGGTCGACGTACATCTTATGGGTACGCTTCTCCATTACAAAGGCAAGAATCGCAAATAACAGGATGCCGCCGGCGAAAAGGATGGCAAAACCGGTGCGGGTGCCAAACAAAAAGGAAAAAACTGCGTCCATTGGGTGCCTTCTTGCGTAGTTGAGTTGGGTCGTAAACGCTCATAAGTATATACTTGCCCATACATGTACAAGGTTGCAACCTAAATGGAATGTATATCGCCGGAGGATCTAATGCTTGATATCAAGTTTGTTCGCGAGAACCCCGATGCCATCGATGTCGCCATGGCTAACCGCCAGACGTCTTGGGATCGCGAGAAGTTCTTTGAGCTCGACGACGAGCGCCGTGCCGTCATCACCGAGGTCGAGGAGCTCCAGGCCACGCGTAATGCCGAGTCCAAGAAGATCGGCGCCCTGATGAAGGAGGGCAAGAAGGACGAGGCCGAGGCCGCCAAGGAGGCCGTGCGCGCCGTCAACGAGAAGATTGACGGTCTGGCCGAGCGCCGCACTGCCCTCGAGCAGGAGCAGTACGACTTCATGGCTCACCTGCCCAACATTCCCTGCGAGGCCACGCCGTACGGCAAGGACGAGGACGAGAACATCGAGCGTCGTCGTTGGGGCACCCCGCGCGAGTTCGACTTCGACTTTAAGCCGCACTGGGATCTGGGCACCGACCTCGACATCCTCGACTTCGAGCGCGGCAACAAGCTCTCCGGCAGCCGTTTCACCGTTCTCGGTGGCGCCGGTGCCCGCCTGGAGCGTGCCCTCATCAACTTCTTCCTCGATACGCACACCAGCCGTGGTTTTAAGGAGTGGTGGCCGCCCATCGTCGTCAAGCGTCAGACCATGTTCGGTACGGGCCAGCTGCCCAAGTTTGAGGACGACGCCTATCACGTCTCGGGCGACAACTTCCTGATCCCCACCGCCGAGGTCGTGCTCACCAACCTGCACGCCGGCGAGGTTCTCGACGCCGACACCCTGCCGCGCCGCTACACCGCCTTCACCCCCTGCTTCCGCGAGGAGGCCGGTTCCGCCGGTCGTGACACCCGCGGCATCATCCGTCAGCACGAGTTCGACAAGGTCGAGATGGTCAAGTTTGCCAAGCCGGAGGAGTCCGACGAGGAGCTCGAGAGCATGACCGCCGAGGCCGAGTACCTGCTGCAGCAGCTGGGTCTTCCGTATCGCGTGATTAGCCTGTGCACCGGCGACCTGGGCTTCTCTGCCCGTCAGACCTACGACGTCGAGGTCTGGCTGCCGAGCTACAACGCCTACAAGGAGATCAGCTCCTGCTCCAACTGCGGCGACTTCCAGGCTCGCCGCGCCAACATCAAGTATCGCGACCCCGAGAACTTCAAGGGTTCGCGCTACCTGCACACCCTTAACGGTTCCGGCCTGCCGGCTGGTCGTACCATGGCTGCCATTCTGGAGAACTACCAGAACGCCGACGGCACCATCACGATCCCCGAGGTCCTGCGTCCCTACATGGGCGGCCTCGAGAAGATTGAGCCGGTCGCGTAACTTGGCTGCATAGGCGATATGCAAGGGCGCTCCTTCGGGGGCGCCCTATTTCGTGCGCAGGTCCATACCATGCCGTGCGGACAGCTCAATAGAAAACACACGAACAACTGTTCTGTATACAGCCATCTACCTGCTATGCTTTTGCTAAATAAGAGCGAGAGAAAGGGGACGCGATGGAGCTGTTTGATGACCGGGTGGTTTTGTTTGAGAGCGACGAGGGCGGGGAGTACCTGCTTGTGACGTGTGAGCCGTCTGGCATGGGTGGCCTGGTGGTTCGACAGACGAGCGAGGGGCCGTTGACGCAATGGTGCTTTGAGGAGTCGCCGCATGTGGTCGAGACCTTTGTGGCGCACGAGGGGCTTGTGGCCCTGGAGCATTTCTATGGGGTCCGGACATCTAACCAGGTTGCTCGCATGTTGAGTATCTCGTTTGCCGATTATGATTGTGCCCAGCGGGTGAGATCGCTCCTGAGGGAACTTGATGCTAAGTTTGACGTGATCGAAAAGCCAATCGATCGTACGGGGAACGACGGTATATGCGGAGCAGCATGACAAAACTGCGTTCCACAAAAAAGTTTGAGATTGTGCTTGACTCCAATAAGCTAAAGTGGTTTTATATGTCTTGCGCTGCGGCGTTACCTCAGCTGGATAGAGGGTCTGACTACGAATCAGAACGTCATAGGTTCGAATCCTATACGCCGCACCAATTGAACTTGAAGCCTCCGGCAACGGGGGCTTTTCTTTTATGGCAACACCGCATGGATTCGAACCTCGGTCGAGGCGCGGGCGTCTTAATCATCACTTCGTAAAATTTTTCCAAATTGTCGCTTGACCCATCGAGGGGTCACGTGCATAATAATCCGTGCGTTGCGGCGTTACCTCAGCTGGATAGAGGGTCTGACTACGAATCAGAACGTCATAGGTTCGAATCCTATACGCCGCACCAATTGA
>CABUAL010000085.1 GCA_902489515.1 uncultured Collinsella sp.
GGCGTCGCGGCGCTCGACGAAAACCTGCTTTACGACGAGCTCGGCGTCAATGCCGAGTATCTCATCGACCACGCCTTCGGACGCGAGCCGACAACCATCGCCGATATCCAAGCCTATCGCCCGCAAGCAACTTCGACCACCACAGGACAGGTGCTCTCGAAGGGCTATGCCTACGAGCAGGCCTACACCGTCTTGCGCGAGATGGTCGACAACGCCGTGTTGGACTTGATCGATAAGCACGTGGTCTGCGACAGCATCTCGCTCTTTGTGGGCTACGCGAGCGAGCGCGCCGACATACGCAGGCTTGATGCCAGCGGTACTGCACAATATGTGGACGGATGCGGACACCTGCGCTCGAGTACGTCGAGCATTGACGCCGAGCTCGTCGTAAAGCAGGTTTTCGCCGCCGGCCCCGAGCTCGCGCCCCGTGCTCCCAAGCCCGTCCAGCGCGATGACGAACGGCGCCGCCTGGTGCGCGAAGCGCAGGCAATCGATGGCATCTTTGTGGGAGAGCATGGTGGCAAACCGCGTGGTGGCTATGCCGCGCTCTTTGCGCACTCCAACGCCTCGCGCAAGCTGCCCGAGCGTACCAATTCGTTTAAGAAGATCATGGGCTATTTCGATGAGCTCTGGGCGCAGACTGTCGATCCCAAACGACCGGTCAAGCGCATCAACCTGGGCTTTAGCAATCTTGTGCCCGAGGAATTTGCCACCATCGATCTGTTCAGCGATATCGAGGCCGATGAGCGCGAGCGCGACCTGGCGCGCGCCGTCCTGGCCGTGAAAGGCAAGTACGGCAAGAACGCGCTCGTCAAGGGATTAAGCTTTACCGCCGGCGCCACCGCGCGCGAGCGCAACGATCAAGTTGGAGGACACCGTGCCTAAACCCAAACAACAGCCCATGCGCCCGCCGACCGCCTTCGAGCGCCTGGCGGACCCCGAGGGCAGACGCCGCGCAGCCGACCCCAACCTCACTGCCAACGGTGCCGTGCGCGCCAACCGCGCCGCACAGTTTATGCCCTTTGCCGCCCTCACGGGATACTACGAACTCGTGCGCAAGCAGGAAATCACCGTCGAGCAAAAACGTGAGCTCACGGAAGAAAAAGCCCTCGAGCTTTCGCAAAAGCTCGAGGGCCTCAAACGCGGCGACTTGGTGCGCGTCACCTATTACGATACGTACGGCTATCGTAGCCGCACGGGCATTCTCGACGAAGCGTTACCCGCATTCAAGCTGCTCAAACTCAGGGATATCGCCATCAACTTCGACGATATCCAGGACATTGAGCTACGCGGACGAGCCTAGCGACGAGAACGCTTGCGCAAGACGAGAGCAATGCCAAGCACTGCGGCAGCTGCAACCAGCAATCCCAAGACCAGCGTGAGGGTCGAGTCGCCAGCGCGAGGCAGCGAGCCGTCCTTCGGAGTCTTCTTAGCGGTCGTCGTGACGGTGGTCGTGGTGCTGCTCGACTGGTCGTTGCCACCCGTCTGGCTGCCGCCAGGCTGATCGCCGCCACCCGGCTGCGAAGGATCGGTGGGTTCCGTCGGATCCGGAGTACCGGGATCAACCGGATTCTCCGAATTCTCCTTGCGCTGGATCCAGACCTGGCAACCATAGAACGGGTTGGCGGTACCAAGGCACAGACCCTGGTTGGTCACCGCAAAGGTGCGCAGACCATGGTTATACGGATCGTTAAAGCCATTGGTCGTCAGCGTCGTAAAGTTCACGCCGTCCTCGGTCACATACATATCAAAGCCGCGCTCGGCATCGCGCAGGTAACACATGCACGTAAGGACACTCTGCAACTTCTTGAGGTTCTCCTCGCTCAGCAGCTTATCGAGCGCATCCTGAATATCGCTCGGCAGCTCGGTGCCATAGGCATCCTCGTACTGCTGCTTAAGGCTCTCATAGCTATCGAGCATGTCCTGATACTGGTCGGCAAAGGACTTGAAGTACGCGATCTCGCCATCGATCTTCTGGACATAAGCGGCGTCGTCCTCAAAGTCCTGGGACATCGTCGCGGCCTGATCGCAAAGACCGCCCGCGGCATCCTCCAGCGCATCGCTCAGATCGCCAAAGCCCTTAGCAACCTCGGTCTTCTCGTCATCGACATCGACGGCCTTGTTTGAATCATCAACCTCAGCAGCTTCGTTCGAATCATCGACCTCGACGGCCTCGTTTGAATCATCGTCCGCAAGCGTGTTCACGGGAACGATGGGGTCGTCAGGCGATTTCTTGTCGAGCAGGTGATTGAGCAGGTCCCTAAGGCGCTGAACCTGAGAGTCCCACTCCTCGGGCGTCATATCGATAATGTCGCCATTGGAGAACTGGCCGATCGGCTCAAGCAGGCTCGCGGTATCAAAGGTACCGATATACAGCTTGCCGTCGAACTTCTGCATGCGCCAAATGTACTGGTTCTCGTTTCGGCCAAAGCCCGAAGTCAGGCCGGAAATACCGCCCTCGGGGAACATGTCGGTGCGATCGCCAACGACGAGCTCCATGTTCTCGTCCTTGTCCATGCGATAGATGTTAACCGACTGCTCAAGATTGGCATTCACAAACGAGCAGTCAACGCCACCCATGCTGCTCTTGCCGCCCTCTTCGGTGTTGGATTTGTTGAACAGGATGCGCTCGAGGGCAATCTCCTCGTCGTTGTATTCACCGATATAGAGGTAGTCGTTGTAGACGATGAGGTTGGCAGCGCCAGAACGGGTACGGGCAGGATCGATGCCAAAGCAGTACTTTGCACCGTCCGTCTTCTGATCGCCGACAATGGGAGTCCACGAATAGCTGCCGTCGGCATTCTTGTCGCCACGGACCATGGCAAACGACTGCATGGAATTATCATCGGGAGCGTTCTCGGGCGTACCGGTGCAGATGGTCGCATAGAGATGGCCATTGTACGAGACCATATCCCAAATGGCGCCGCCGTAGATGCTGTCCTGATAGCGAATCGCCGGATAGCCAAACAGCGTCTCCGAGTTGGCAATCTCGGTGAAGCTGTCCTGGCCCTTCGAGGGGTCAGACGACGTCAGGATTGTCGACACAAAATTACCGTTCGCGTCTTTACCCACATTACTGATGACGAGCTGGCCATCATGGACGCACATGCCGCGGATACCGGTAGAAATGCCCTGCTTGTAGGCAGCACCGTAATCCTGCATGCTCGAAAGGCCCTGATAGACAACTTTGTACTCATCCGTCTTAGGATCGATCTCGTATACAGCAGGCAGGCCGCCTTTGCCGTCATTGGTCCTGACGCTGCCGCAGAAATAGAGCTTACCCTTATAGCTCACGGCATTGCGGAACAAAGGAGCGACGCCGTTGAGCGATTCAGAGAGTAGCAGCTTGGTCTCACCGGTCTTGGTATTGATCTTGACCAAGATGCCGCCGCTGTCCTTGTCGGCCGTGCCGTCCTCCTTCTGCTGTCCATAGAAGAAGGTACCGTTAAACATGGCCTCCAGCGTCAGGCGCATGGTTTCGACATCAAAGGAATCGCCCAGCGTGCTGTTCATGAGCGTCAGCGTGTTGCCCATCGCCGCATAGCAGGTGCCCACATAAAGCCAGTCACCATAGCTCGCAGCCGCCCAAGTGTAGCTCTGGCCGCGATCGCCTTCGTTGTTGGCCGTATTACCATCGGCGCCCGGAACGGCAACGGCACCGTTACCCTGGTAGTCGACGATGCCATCCGGCTGCGACGTTCCTACCGTAGGATGCGAGAGCTTCTCAAAGGAATACCCATTTCCCGCATTGTAGGTAACGGCACCCGATGCGTCTTCGGCGTGCGCCGGCAGCGGCGATACCAAGATAGCGGCAAGCGCTGCCACCAAGCCAAGTGTTCCCACTCGTCTCATAAGGTTATAGCCTCCCCTGTCCTAAAGCCCAGTTTTAGCATTCTTCATTTCTGTCCACGGTTAATTGCAATCTGAGCACAGCAATAATCAGTGTATAAATATACACCTGTAATTTTTTGGACGGGTTCATAGATGCTCGATTGGTAGCGAATTCCGCGCAAACCGTCACCAAACTCCACTTTTGCCGCATCTAAAGGTTATTTTTGCGCAAATTTTTGGATGCCGATAGTCACAATGGGCAGGAGGCTGGTACCCACCGAAGAGGGCAACGCCTACATTTTCATAACGTAATAGCCCGCACCCCTCACTGCCGTCTCGAGTGTGTCGCGATCAACCGGGCGCTTCGAGCGCACGCGTGCCGTGTGGTCCGCGTACGTTACCGTAGCCCACACGCCATCAAGCGCATTGAGGGCATTCGTCACATTCCGGGCGCAGCCGTCGCAACTCATGCCGCCGATAAGGAGTTCCTCACGATAGGGGTAGTGGGACTCGTCGGTGTCTGCCACCACAACCTTTTTGGCCTTCTTGCCGCTCGCACCATCGCTGCAGCAACTCTTCCCGTGTGTCGAAGCGGCAATGCGACGCAGTCCAAAAAACATGCCGACGGCAATGACGGTCAGCACGATGAGATTCGCAGGGTTGAGCAAGTCACTCATGCGTTCCCCTTTCAGTAGCACTATCTAGATACCCCCATGGGGTGTCCCCATCTTAACCCAAAATCATGTCCGTTCGGTCAATTAGTTTTCCTCTTCAAACTTTTTTGTTGACCATGGCTTACTTTCGTGTATAAGTTTTCCTAGGCTAACAGTTTAGATCCGTAAGGAGCGACGTGACTCGAACCATAGACATCCCAACGTTTCAGGCAGCAGTCGTGCGCAACTGCTCCCCCACGCTCGCGGGCATCAAGCCGTCATCGCTCTTTACCTATCCAGGCACCTACGCCCACGGGGACGGCTCGACCGCAACAGAAACCATCGCAGAACGCCGAGCACGCCTGCTCAACGTTATCGCCCAGTGCAACCGCGAGCTTGACCCGCTTGGCATCCACCTGAGTGTTTTGGTCTGGCGGCCCTGCGGAGCGCTCGTGTACGTGTACCGAGCCAAAAGCCTCACCACCTATTTCGCGGACCCTCGCGCCAAAACGGCGCTCGCCTCGGAAGGCTACGACACGAGAGACCTTTCGACATGCCTTGTGCATTTGGCATCACGCATCACGCTCGCGAGTAATAACGTCGCGGAATGCGCCTGTAGCCAGACTCGATGCGCACTACCCCAGCAAGCTAGCTGCAGCAACGACTGCACCTGCGAGTTTCCGCACGAAATAGGCTACTTCCTAGGATATCCCTACGACGACGTGCACGAGTTTATCGTCCAGCGCGGCGAGAACTATAAGGTCTTTGGGGCCTGGAAGGTCTACGCAAATGTCGAGCAGGCACTTGCGACGTTTGATGCCTACCGCGCCTGCACCCAATACTTCACCTTTGTCTATCAGCAGGGCTACAGCTTGGCGCAACTTGCCCAGGCAACCCGATAGAACATAGAAGCCGTGGCAACCTGCCGCACAACTGAAAGGACTCAACATGAGCAAGATCGCCGTCGTCTACTGGAGCGGCACGGGCAACACCGAGGCCATGGCAAACCTCGTCGCCGAAGGCGCCACGTCCGCGGGGGCCGAGACTGAGGTCATCCCCTGCGCCGACTTCTCTGCCGACAAGGCCGCCGAATATGATGCCTTCGCCTTCGGCTGCCCCGCCATGGGCTCCGAGGAGCTTGAGTATGACGAGTTTCAGCCTATGTGGGACGAGGTCAAGGAGGCCCTCGGCGACAAGAAGGTCGTCCTCTTTGGCTCCTATTCGTGGGCCGAGGGCGAGTGGATGGATAACTGGAAGGCCGACGCCGACGAGGCCGGCGTCAACGTCGTGGACTCCACCATCTGCTACGATGCGCCCGACGATGAGGGCGAGGCGGCCTGCAAGGCCCTCGGAGCCGAGCTCGCGTAACGAAACCAGGCCTCCAAAAGAGCCTGTATCACAGCGCATCCCCATCCCTACAAAAGAGCGGGGGCTGGATTCAAGTCCAGCCCCCGCTCTTTTGTAACGGCAGTTACATCAACCGGCTACGAAATATTGCCCAGGAACGCCTTGGTGCGCTCGCTCTTGGGGTGGTCGAAGACCTCGCTCGGCGTACCCTCTTCCACAATGACGCCGCCGTCCATAAAGACGACGCGGTCGGCGACATCGCGGGCAAAGCCCATCTCGTGCGTCACGACGATCATGGTCATGCCGTCGCGCGCCAAGTCGCGCATGACGCCCAGGACGTCGCGCACGAGCTCGGGGTCGAGCGCCGAGGTGGCCTCGTCAAAGAGCATGACGTGCGGGTTCATCGACAGGGCGCGGGCGATGGCAACGCGCTGCTGCTGGCCGCCCGAGAGCTGGCTCGGCATAAAGTCGATACGCTCGGCAAGACCGACCTTGGTCAGCTCCTCGACGGCAATCTTCTCGGCCTCTTCCTTGCTGCGCTTGAGCACCTTCTGCTGCGCAAGCATGACGTTCTTTTTGACTGACAGGTGCGGGAACAAATTGAACTGCTGGAACACCATACCCAGATGCGTGCGCACCTTGTTAAGGTCGACGCCCTTGGCGCACACGTCCACACCCTCAACGACAATCGAGCCACTCGTGGGATGCTCAAGACGGTTGATACAGCGAAGCATCGTCGACTTACCCGAGCCCGAGGGACCCAGAACTACGACGACCTCGCCCTTATGCACATCCAGATCGATATCTCGCAGAACGACGTTATCGCCAAAGGCTTTCTGGAGGTTCTTGATACTGACGACAACCTCGTTCGAGTTATTGGTTTCGCTCATGATAGGACCTCCTTACAGACCGGCGATGTGATCGGCGGGCGTCGCGACAACCTGTCCGGCGCTCTTGGCGGGACGCTTCTTCTTGGTCTCGGCCGTGCCTAAAAGCCTTGCCTCAAGACCGCTCACCAAGCGAGCGAGCGGCAGGGTGATGACCAGATAGAACAGGGCGGCAACCACGTACGGTGTAATGGAGCCCGTCGTGGCCACGATGGTGCGGGCGTTCATGACGATCTCGACCACGCCCACAGCCGCGAGCAGCGACGTATCCTTGTAAAGCAGGATAAATTCACTGGTCAGCGTAGGCAGGACATTACGGAACGTCTGCGGAATCATGACATAGAGCAGCGTCTGGAACGCGTTCATGCCCAGCGAACGCGCAGCCTCGTTCTGGCCCTTGGGGATCGACTGAATACCGGCGCGGAAGATCTCACACAGATACGCAGACGAGTTCATGGCCATGACGATGACGCCGAGCACGTAGTCGTCCACCTTGACGCCGGCCAACGGCAGACCGAAGAACGCGATATAGATCTGCAGGAACGCCGGCGTACCGCGAATGATATTCACATAGATACCGGCAAGGCAACGCAGGATGCGCGACTTGGAGATGCGCATGAGCGACAGGGCGAAACCAAAGGGAATTGCCAGCGGAAACGCCACGAGCACGATCGAGAGCGACATGAGGAAGCCTTTGAAGACGATCGGCAGGCTCTGGACCAAAATGACCGGGTTCAGGAACAGGCGAAGGAACATGTTGGAATTCCATGCCTCGACCCACGGCTGCTCCTTAAGGTCGGCCAGGAAGTTATCGAATGCCGTCACGCCCTTGATCTCCACCGACGGAATCTTGGAGATCTTCTTGGTCGAA
>CABUAL010000086.1 GCA_902489515.1 uncultured Collinsella sp.
TCTGCCCGAAATACCGCAGGAAGGTGCTCGTGAGTGGTTGCTTTACGAGCCGCTGGGTATAAGCACGGTCGTACTGAGTTTTACGCGGCCGAGCCGCGTCGCATTATGGAGGTCACCATGGCTGACATCAAGCAGATTACCCCCGAGAACTTCGACGCTGTCGTCAACGATAGCCTGCCCGTACTGGTTGATTTTTGGGCCCCGTGGTGCGGCCCCTGCCGCTCGCTCTCGCCCATCGTAGACGAGGTTGCCGACGAGCTGGCCGGCAAGCTTGCCGTGGCCAAGTGCAACGTCGACGACAACCAAGACCTGGCCATGAAGTTTGGCGTCATGAGCATCCCCACGCTGATCGTCTTTAAGAACGGCGAGGAGGTCGACCGTTCGGTCGGCGCATTACCCAAGGCAAGGCTTCAGACGCTGCTGGAGAAACATCTGTAATACGCTTGTTACTTGTCTGCCGTCCATGAGCGGTTTCGCACCGCTCGCCGGAGCGCCAAACGCAAGGCATGCGACCACGGATAGTATGGTAGACACAAACAGCCCCCAGTGAACGGGTGCGGGTCAGACGGACTCGCACCCGTTTTCTTATGCGCCGGCGCCCAAGGCGGGCGTAGTAGAATCTGAACCACTGGATTGCCCCAAACATAAGGAGATTCCCATGCATGACGTTGGAATGAACATGAGCCAGCTTGCCATGAGCGTCAAGCAGGTCGACGATACCATCGAGCTCGCTCACGAGTGGAGCCATCAGCTGCTGCATGCGACCGAGAACTTTGACATGGAGCGTATCGGCGCCAAGCTCGAGGCCGCCATGGCTGCGCTGCACGAGGCACACGATGCGCTCGAGGGCTACGAGGAGGCCATCGAGGCCGACCACAACTCCGTCGGCTCTGTGAAGCTGGTGTAACGTGGCCGAGCACGAGCACGCGCATGATCACGGCGCGGGCGCCGAGGTGAGCTGTCGCTGCAGTGGCTCCAGCTCCGAGCTGGTCCGCTTTTCGGTTACCGCGCCCGACGACCTGCTGCGCCGCTTTGACGAGCAGATCGCACGCCGCGGCGATGTGGCCAACCGCTCCGAGGCCGTGCGCGACCTGATTCGCGCCTCGATCGCCAAGGAGCAGATGCGCACGCCCGACGAGCAGGTCATCGGTTCGCTCACCATGATCTACGACCACCATACCGGCGATCTGACGCGCCGTCTGGACGAGGTGCAGCACGACTACACCGACGAGATTGTCTCGACCATGCACGTGCATCTGGACCACCACAACTGCCTGGAGATTCTGGCGCTCAAGGGTCGCGGCAAACGCGTCTACGAGCTGGCGGACCGATTGCTGGGGCTGCGCGGCGTTAAGCACGGCGAGCTCACCTGCGCCGCCACCAAGCAAAGCCTGGGGTTGTAACAGCACACACTTCAATGAGGGAGGGTCGCATGCGGCATGTGCATATTCATGTGACGGGCATTGTGCAGGGCGTTGGCATGCGGCCATTTGTGTATCGCGAGGCCATGGCGCATGGCATCTGCGGCTGGGTGCTCAACGCGGGCGATGGCGTGCACATCGAGGCGCATGCTTCGGTCGAGGCACTCGACGGCTTTGTCACCGCGCTGTCGGAGCACGCGCCCGCCGCGGCCCGCGTTGAGCATGTCGCTGTTGCAGACCTGGAGCCCGACACTTGGGATGCCGACGATGAGCAGGCCTTTCGCATCGTAGCGTCGCAGGATCAGACCATGCACACGACGCTCATCTCCCCCGATATCGCCACCTGTGACGACTGTCTGCGCGAACTGTTCGACCCCGCCGACCGACGCTTTCACTACCCCTTTATCAACTGCACCAACTGCGGGCCGCGCTTTACCATCATCCGGTCGCTGCCTTATGACCGAGCGGCCACGTCGATGGATTGCTTTCCCATGTGCCCCGAGTGCGCCGCAGAGTATGGCGACCCGCTTGACCGGCGCTTTCATGCGCAGCCCGATGCCTGCTTTGACTGCGGGCCACATATTACCTGGCGCGAGGCGGCGGGCGACATGGAACTCGAGGGCCCGGGGGCGACGCCAGCCGTCGGCAGCACGCGCGAAACCAGCGATGCCATTATCGACCGCTGTGTCGAGCTGCTGGCCAGCGGCGGTATTGTCGCCATCAAGGGCCTGGGCGGATTCCATCTGGCCTGCAACGCCGCCAATGAGCAGGCGGTGGTCGAGCTGCGCCGTCGCAAGCGCCGCAGCAACAAGCCGCTTGCCGTTATGGTGCGCAGCCTTGCCGATACTGAACGCCTGTGCCATGTCGATGATGCCGAGCGCGGCTTGCTAACCGGTAGCATCCGCCCCATCGTGCTGTTGCGCCGGCGTGCTGTTGGCGAGGGAGATTCCCCCGACGCCCCTACACTCGCGCCGTCCGTCGCGCACGATCTACCCGAGCTCGGCGTCATGCTCCCCTATACACCGCTTCAACATCTGCTGCTTGCAGCTGCCGAGTCGCATGACATGCACGCGCTGGTCATGACCAGCGGAAACCTGAGCGAGGAACCTATCGAGACCGACGATGCCCTTGCGTGGGAACATCTTGTTGCCGCCGGCATCGCCGATGCGCTACTTGGCAACGATCGTGCGATTCTCTCGCGCTACGACGACTCCGTGGTACGTGTGGTCGGTGGGGTCGTTATGCCCGTGCGCCGCGCTCGCGGATATGCGCCGCAACCGTTGCCGCTGCCGGCACTCGACGGCACTGCACCCTGCGTGCTCGCCTGCGGCCCACAGCAAAAGGCAACGATCGCGCTCACGCGTGAAGGGACGAACGGCGAGGCAACCTGTTTTGTGTCGCAGCATATTGGCGATGTCGAAAACGGCGAGACCTTCGATGCCTGGAACGCCGCGCGCACGCGCTTGGAAGATCTCTTTGACTTGATGCCCGCCGCGCTGGCCTGCGACTTGCACCCCAGCTACCTATCGAGTCAGTGGGCGCGCGAACAGGCGCGAAAATGCAATCTGCCGCTCGTCGAGGTGCAGCACCATCATGCGCATATCGCGAGCGTAATGGCCGAGGCTATCGCCGCGGGCCAGCTTACAACCGACGCACGCGTCCTCGGTATTGCCTTCGATGGTACGGGTGCCGGCACCGACGGAACCATTTGGGGCGGTGAGTTCCTTGTCGCCGGCCTTGCCGATTTTGAACGCGCCGCGCACCTGCGCACCTGGGCGCTACCAGGCGGTGCCGCATCCGTGCGTGATGCCCGACGCAATGCCTTTGCTCTGCTGAGCGAGCTCGGCCTGCTCGAGCACCCGGGTGCCGCGGGGCTATTGAGCACCCTCGACGAGCAAACGCGCAACATCACGACTACGATGATCGAGCGGAACATCAACAGCCCACGCACGAGCAGTATGGGGCGTCTCTTTGACGCCGCCGCTGCAGTTTTGGGAATCTGCGGCAAGGCAACCTACGAAGGCGAGCCCGCCATCGAACTCGAAGCCGCCGCCTGGCGCGCGCTCGGCGGTAAGACCGTTCGTCTCGACGACAATCATGCAGGCGTATTCACGTCTGCCGACGACTCCCCCATCTTGGACCCCCAACCGCTCATCGAAGCTCTTCTGAATGGAATCGAGGCAGGCGCGCCGGCCGACAGGCTCGCCCTCGGATTTCACATCGCCATTACGCACGCTACGACCCACGTCGCCTGCGAGATCTGTGAGCGCGAAGGCCTCGATACCGTCGCGCTCTCGGGCGGTGTGTTCATGAACCGGCTTTTGCTTCAGCTCCTTACCCACGAACTCAAAGACGCCGGTCTTGCCGTCTTGGTCCCCCACGCTGTGCCCGTCAACGACGGCTGCATCGCCTACGGTCAGGCCGCCATCGCTCGTGCTCGCCTCGCGCAGACGACGTCGCGATAGGCTGCCTGCGCGCCGCCGTCTCACAGGTGTAACGCGTTTGCTCGTGACTCCCGCGAGCGCTACCATCATCTGATGGGTAATTAGGCGCCTATCCAGCGCAAAACGTATAAAAGGGAAACATTATGTGCCTTGCCGTTCCCGGTAAAGTGGTCAAACGCGACGACGACCTTAAGGCGACCGTCGACATGATGGGCATCGAGCGCCCCGTTTCGCTGCGCCTCGTGCCGACGGCACAGGTAGGCGACTATATTCTCGTGCACGCCGGCTTTGGCATTCAGATTGTCGACGAGCAGGAAGCCCAAGAGACACTCGAGCTCGTCAATACCATGACTGAGCTGGCCGAAGAGGACCAGCTCGCCACCAACCCGGCCGAGGCATACTAGTGGCGGCGGCGCAGCCGGTTCGCTCCGGTATCGACTTTTCGGCATTTCGCGACCCCAAGCTGGCTCGCGAGCTCATCGATCGTATTCATGAGCTTGTCGGCAACCGCAGCATCAACCTTATGGAAGTCTGCGGTACGCACACCGTGAGCATTGGCCGCTATGGCTTTCGCTCCATTATGCCGACGGGACTCAAACTGCTAAGCGGCCCGGGATGCCCCGTTTGCGTCACCGCCAACCGCGACATCGATCACGCAATCGCGCTTTCCAACATGGACGGCGCCATCATCGCCACCTTTGGCGACATGATGCGCGTGCCTGGATCGTCCACCTCGCTTGCCGCGCAAAAGGCGGCGGGGCGCGACATCCGCATCGTCTACTCTCCGCTCGACGCACTCGACATTGCCGAGCAAAATCCCGAACGCCCGGTCATCTTTATGGGCGTCGGCTTTGAGACCACAACGCCCACCATTGCCGCCGCTATCCTGGAGGCCGACGCGCGCGGGCTCCAGAACTTCTCGGTCTACTGTGCTCACAAGACCACGCCGCCGGCTCTGCGTGCGATCTCCAACGACCCCGAGACGACCATCGACGGCTTTATCCTGCCCGGTCACGTCGCTACCATCACAGGCCTGGCACCCTTTGGGTTTTTGGTCGACGAGTTCGAAACCCCCGGCGTGGTCACCGGGTTTGAGCCGGTCGATATTCTGCAGGGTATCTGCATGCTGGTCCAGATGGTTGTCGAGAACAGGCCGGCGATCGACAACGCCTACCGCCGTGGCGTCAATGCAGACGGCAATCCCGTAGCGCGCCAGCTGGTCGAGCAGGCATTTGAGCCATGCGACACCACGTGGCGCGGGCTGGGGCCGATTGCCAACTCGGGCCTTTCCATCCGCCCCGAGCTCTCGCGCTTTGATGCCCGCACCCGCTTTGACGTGCCCATCGAGCCGACGGTCGAGCCACGCGGATGCCGCTGCGGCGACGTGCTGCGCGGAGCCATTGCGCCGAGCGACTGCCCTCTGTTCGGCCACGCTTGTACACCCGAGCATCCCGTCGGCCCCTGCATGGTGAGCTCGGAGGGCAGCTGTGCGGCGTACTTTAGATACCGTAACTAGCCCGGACGCACCCGCACACTGGCACCACCCACGATTGGAGTTTTCGATATGTCCCATAGCGTCACCGATAGCACTGTCCTGCTGGGCCACGGCTCGGGCGGACAGATGATGAAACGTATCATCGACGAGGTCTTTCTGGATGCCTTTGGGTCGCCCGAGCTGCTCGAGGGCAACGATGCCGGCGTCGCCGCGCTACCCGCGAGCGGGCGCATCGCCATGTCGACCGACAGCTTTGTCGTCTCGCCCCAGTTCTTCCCCGGCGGCAACATCGGTCGCCTTGCCGTGTGCGGAACCGTCAACGACGTCGCGACCTCGGGCGCCAACGTGCGCTACCTATCGTGCGGCTTTATCCTCGAAGAGGGCTATCCCATGGACAAGCTGCGCCAGATTGTGCAGACCATGGCCGAAACGGCACATGAGGCAGGCGTGAAGATTATCACCGGCGACACCAAGGTGGTCGAGCGTGGCGGTGCCGACGGCGTCTACATCAATACCGCCGGCGTGGGCGAAGTGCCCGCGGGCGTAGCGCTCAGCGGTGCAAACTGCCGGCCCGGCGACGCCATCCTGGTATCGGGTACGCTAGGCGACCACGGCATCGCCATCATGAGCCAGCGCGAGGGCTTGGCGTTTTCGAGCAACATCGAAAGCGACGCTGCGCCGCTCAATCATCTGATTGCCGACGTGCTCGCCGCTGCCCCCGACACCCGCTGCTTCCGCGACCCCACGCGCGGCGGCCTGGCATCCACGCTCAACGAGTTTGCCCAGGCCAGCGGCGTTGCCATGGAGATCGACGAGGATGCCGTGCCCGTGCGCCCCGACGTGCAGGCGGCATGTGAGATGCTCGGCTACGACGTTCTGCAGGTGGCAAACGAGGGCAAGATGGTCGTCGTGGTGCCGGCCGAGCAGGCCGATGCCGCGCTGGCGGCCATGCGTGCCGCCCGCTACGGCGAGAACGCCGCCATCATCGGTCGCGTGCTGCCGCTTGCCGAGGGCGCTCGACCCGCCGTGCGCGTACGCACCGGCTGGGGATCGACCCGCATCCTCGACATGCTCGTGGGAGAACAGCTGCCCAGGATTTGCTAGCGGATGCTCTGCAAGCTGCCCAGCATTCGGCCACAATCGGCCCGCCCATTTTCACTGGGACGTTGGCCCACTCAAACTGCGGGGAGATGGAAGGGCCCTCCTGCCGAGCTGATCGGCAGGAGGGCCCTTCGCTTTGCAAAACCATGCTCCTTGCAGTATTTACCTGTCAGGCAGACGCTCGCTACGCCGCGCGACGCTTGGTGTAGAAAAACCAGCCGCCGACGGCCGCGATACCGACGATGCCCACGGCAACACCGGCGATGGCAAAGCCGTTCGAGCCCGCGTCCGCAGCCTTGTTGGCGGCGCCGGCGCTCAACGCGGCGGTCTTGCCGGACGTGCCCGACTTTTTGCCGCTCTTGTCTGTCTTGCCGGCGACGGAAGACTCCGTCGAATCCTTCTTGCCGGATTCGGCCTCGGCCTTGGAATCGCCAGCTGCCTTGGCGCCCTCGCTCGAGGAAGCACCGGCCATCTTGGCGGCCACAGGAGCCATTACGCCCGCAAAACCGGCGGTCCCGTTGCCGGCACCGCCGTCCGACCCGGCACCCGGCGTCAGGACGCCCGGCGCCACCGTGGGCTTCTGCGGGTCCTTGCTGCTCGAGCCCTTGCCCGCCGTCACGGCCGTCTTCCAGGCAATCGTCTCTCCCGAGGAGACACGATACGTCGTGAGCGCGCGGAGCGCCTGCTCGGTCGCCATGGCGTTGGCCGCGCCGCCCTTGCTGTGCGCATAGCCGTTGCCGCCGTCCACGCGGTACAGGTCCAGCGCGCAGACCACGTTGGTCACGGCATTTGCAAACCCGTTAACGGGGTTGGCCGGGTCACGGTCGAGCGAAAGCAGCGCGAGGATCACCTGGGCATTGGCCTCGGCAGAACCGAAATCACAGGTGCCCGCGCTCATCTTGCCCTTGAGGTAGGAGAGGCCGTTCTCGATGGCAGCATCGACCTTGGTGTCGCCCTCATAGGGCGCCACGGCCTGGATCGCCATGGCCGTCAGGTCCACGTCGCCCAGACGCGTACCCTCCACGGCGTCGTCGCTGCCGAGAAGCTCGCAGACGGCGTCCGCGAGGCTCGCGCGCGAGGCTGCTCGACAA
>CABUAL010000087.1 GCA_902489515.1 uncultured Collinsella sp.
GGGGCGTAGAAGGTCAGGTCCTTGTCCGCCGCTTTATGCCGATGCGTAACGAGCGCTAGCGCTCCATGTTGGGAACGATGCTGCCCTCCGTTACTGCGCGCACGGCCAAGCGCATGATGTTGTCGTAGCCGGTCTTATTGAGAATCTCCGAGATGCGGCGTTTGATGGTGCCCTCGCTCATAAACAGCTCGGCCGCGATCTCGCGGCGGCTTTTACCCTCGCAGGCAAGGCGCAAGATCGACAGCTCGACATCGTCGAGGGCCGCCGTGCCCGAGAAGATGCTCTCGGGCGGCTTGGGAAACGTGTAGTAACCCGCCAGCGTGGAGCGCATCACGGCGAATAGCTCGTCGATACCGACGTTCTTGTACACAAAGCTGTCGACGCCCGCCTCGCGCGCCTGGTCCACAAAGGTGATTTCGGGCATACCCGTCATGATAATGACGCGGCACTCGGGCAGTTGTTCTTTAATGCGCGCCGCCGCCACGATGCCGTTGGAATCATGCTCGGTGCATACGTCCATCAGTATCATGTCCGGGCGCTCCTTGAGCGCGACACCCAAGGCCTCGGAAGCATCGGCAATGGCGGAAACAACGGTCATATCGGGCTGGTCGCCAACGGAGCGCGCCAGGCTCTCGCGCAAGATAGCCTGGTCTTCGACGATTAACACGCGAATCATGAGTTTCTCCTTTGAGCTGTGGCGCTGGCGTTGAGCGGGATGGACACCGCAAGCGTAAAGGGCGGGGCGGCATGGACTTCCAGGCAGCCGCCCAGATCTTGCGCGACATGCCTCATACCTGGAATACCCGTTCCCTCGCAATACGATACGGGTGCAGGCGCGCCGTCGTTAGAAACGACCATCCGCGCGACAGCGCCGTCTTCTGTCCCCTCCTGCCACAGGCGCACATGGACCTGATGGGCCTGTGCATGCTTGGTGGCATTGGTCGAGGCTTCGCGGATAATCTGCAAAAATGCTGCGGCGACACGCGCGTCGTTTGGCAGCTCGCCCTCCACATCGATCTGCACGCTCACCAGGCCAAAGGCATGGACGATATCGCCCAATTGCTCTGCCGGTTCGGTGTCGCCCCCGCTGCGCAGATCGGCAGCGATTGAGCGCAGCAGCGGGTCGATCTGCTCGAGTGACTCGTCATCCAGGTGCCCTTCCTCCAGATAACGATGGAGAATGGACAGGCGCTGCCCGATCACGTCGTGCACGCGAGTGCGCATACGCAGATAGGCCGCATTGTCAGCAACTTTTTTGACTTCTTCAATCTGGGCTTGGAGCTCTTGGCCCGCAAGCTCAAGCAGGTGGTTGGCTTGCGCCAGGCGATCATGAGCATGCGCATACTCTGTTACATCCAGGCCGATAATGCGCGCGAAGAGGCGGCCCGAAACCATAACGTCATCGCGCACGAACAAGCGAATCTCGGCGGGAGAAACCTCGACCACAACGCGCGCCTCACCAAAGCGGTCCAGATTAATGCGCACGCGGTTCTGGCTGCTTTCGGGCATTTGCATGCTGAGTTTGCGCAGGTCGTTCCATGTGCCGCTCATGTCACCTAGATCGGTGGGCATATGAAGTTCCACCAGGTTTTTGCGCATGCAGCGGTTCATGAGCAGCGGACGGCCCCTCGGGTCCAGATACAGGATGCCCACGGGAATCACGTTGATGGTCTCGATCGTCGAGAACGCGGTGATATCCTCCTGGCGGTTACGGACGTCCATCAAGAGCGCCGCGATGGAACGGAACAGGAAGAACGCTCCCTCTGCGATAAGGACAACGGTCCACGCCGAGCCCGTGGCAAAAACCACCGGCGGTGTAACGGCGACAACAAGCAGCAGCTCGACCAGCATGACGGGGCGACGATAGCGCACCATAAGCACCACGCCATAGGCAAAGATTGCGGCATTGAGCCACAGCACTCCGCCCATTGCCCTGGCGCAAACGTCAAGCGGCGCCACCAGATATGAGCCAGACGACGCGAACAAGATGAGTGCCGAAATAACTAGGTGCAGCACAAGGCTCGCCTCGTAGGCACAAATCACCTTACGGTTATAGGACGAGCGGCGCGATGAAATGAGCGGGACGTGGATCGTCTGCAGACACGCAGCCAGGGCAAAGACAACATCGAGCGCAACGATTTGGGGAAGGATGAGCGAAATCTGCATCGTCACTCACCCGCCCTCGGCATCAAGACGATCATGCGCAGCTGGCCGGGCTCGCCCTCAAGGCGGTATGCCACGTTGCGCCCTTGCAGAGCGCTTTCGAGCTCTTGCGCAGCGGGCGTCTGCGAAAGATCTGCATCATCGTTGGAAAAAAGCGTGGCGCGCAGCTCGACACTGCATCGGTCATGGTCGCCCAAGTGATACATAAGTGCCGGATGGTCGGTGGTGTAGGCAAAAAACGCAAAGTCATACACGCAGTCGTACAGGGCGCTTACCGTACTGGCGTGCATCGGGCGCCGTATGGCGATAATCGAGGCGCAATCGATATCGATGGTGCGCAGGTCGCTTGCGAGCTCGTTGGCAATGAGCTGAATACGGTCGCGGTCAAAACCGCTCTCCCCGTGCTGTGCCAACGTGAGCGACCCTTTGCGCTTGCAATAGGCAACGAGCATCTTGGCGCGCTGCAGCATGCGGTAACGCTCGTGCGAAGACGCTTCGTCGGTCAACGGCGGCAGCGAACTCAGCAGGTCGTACATCCCTTCGAGCGCGCGGGCAAGCGCCTGGTCCACGTCTTGGACCAGCAAGGTCTCGGCCTCTTGATCTGCCAGGTGCGTCTTAAGGTCGTAGTCGGCAGCGAGCAGCTCGTTTTGACGCTGCAGCTCCATGCGACGGTGCGCCAGTTCACGGTTAAGCTCGTTGAGATCCGACACGTCTTGGGCAAGCAGGGCCGATCCGCCCAACAGTGGAAAGGCACGGTACATCACATCGGGATCGGACGCCACGGCAAAGGCATGGGCGCGGCTGTGCGCCTGGGTCCGCAACTCCTCGCGCACGCCTACCGGCATTGGCTTTGACACTGGCGTGGCATAGACTTCCTGCAGGTCGCGCGTTAGAACTTTGAGGTCAAGCGGCAAGGTGTCGAAAATACCGGCGATGTCGTGATATGACGGAATGACACCACAATCGAGACAGATTTCCATCGCCACCACACACAAGACGCAATAGATGAGCGAGAAGTTGAGCCTCCATGCCCAGGGCACGCGCAACGCATATGAGATGGCAAAGAACGCGCCGCCCAGCAGCACGAGCGCCGCCGTGCCCGAGAAACGTTGGATGCGAAAGGACGAGGACCGGCTCACCAGGATAAAAAAGGCCACAAAGTTAAAGGCCGTCCACACGAGGACGGCGAAATAACCCCAGCCGTACGTGTAATCGTTGCTCCAGGTGTCGCTTGTACGGTCAAAGTGGAAGACCTGCTGGTGAAAATCGTTGGTGAGCACAAATCCGATAAGCAGGATAGCCATAATCCACAGCGCAGCGCAGTAGCGGCGACCCAGGCGGTGTTGCTCCAGGCCCGCAAGGCGCAGACCACACAACTGGTAGAGCAGCGGAATGAGCGTCATGGGCACGTAGTACAGGTACCACAGCACGGTGGCATAGAACGGCGTGAACGACTTGTACTTGAGAATGACTTCGATCATCCACAGGGTGCAGATGGTGGCGATGGCAACAAGGCGGCGGCGCAACACATAGTCCAAACAGCGCAGATAGACCGATACGCCCCAAATTGAAAATACTATTGCGGCGACAAGCAGCGGGAGAGAGCTCGAATGGACGAGCGCATCCACGACCTCTTCGGACACCTCGCCATAGGCTGGCACGGCGTTAGAAAGTTTGGGGTCGAAGGCGAACAGCGCCGGCAAGACTGCCAAAAGCATGAGGAACATCGCGGTGATGACACCGGCGATAGCAAAGACGCGGTGGCGGTACACCTGATGTGTTATGCCAACAAGGAATCGCGGCATGGCGAAGTGCCTGCCGCCCCTGGGATCCGCCACGGGTGCGGATCGGGCGGCCGCGTTGCCGATATGTCGCTCGCGGGTACCCATAGTGCTTTTAGTGTACCGACAGGCAGGCTCAAAAAGCGGGCCACATGTCCCAAAATCCGCAGACGGCAAGGCGCCCGGCATGCATTAACTGCTCGCCGGGCGCCTTGGTTAGGAGACTCTGAAGTTGAGCGCCTCAGTGCCCTTAGGACAGGTCCTCACCGTTCGTTTCAATGACATGCTTGTACCAGTCGAAGCTCTTCTTCTTGGAACGCTTGAGAGTGCCGTTGCCCGCATCATCGCGGTCGACATAGATAAAGCCGTAGCGCTTGGACATCTCGCCTGTGCCGGCAGACACCAGGTCGATCGGGCCCCAGGTGGTGTAGCCCAGCAGGTCAACGCCGTCCTCGGTCACCGCATCACGCATCGCGGCGATATGCTGGCGCAGGTAGTCGATACGGTAGTCGTCGTTGATGGAGCCATCCTCCTCGACAACATCCTTGGCACCCAGACCGTTCTCAACCGCAAACAGCGGCTTCTGATAACGGTCGTACAGGTCGTTGAGGGTGATGCGGAAGCCCAGCGGATCGATGGCCCAGCCCCACTGGCTCTCCTGCAGGTAGGGGTTCTTGGCGCCGGCGAAGGCGTTACCCTGGGTGCGCTCGACATCGGGGTTGTCGGCACCGGCAGAGCAGCGGGTGCTGTAGTAGCTAAAGCTGATGAAGTCGACGGTGTTGGCGGCCAGAATCTCACGGTCCTCGTCGGTCATACCCACATCGATGCCCAAGCGCTCGAGCTTCTTGACGGCATAGGCCGGGTAGTAGCCGCGGCTCTGGACGTCGACGAAGAAGTAATTGTCCTGATTGTCGAGCTGCGCCTGGCGCACATCGCCCGGACGGCAGCTATAGGGGTAGTAGCTACCTGCGGCGAGCATGCAGCCAATCTTGACCTCGGGGTCGATCTCGTGGGCGATCTTGGTTGCCCAAGCGCTGGCGACGAGCTCGTTGTGGGCGGCCAGGTACTCGACAGCCTCCTTGTTCTCGCCCTCCTCAAAGACCAGACCGGCACCCATAAACGGCAGCTGCAAGATCATATTGATCTCGTTGAAGGTAAGCCAGTACTTCACCAGACCCTTGTAGCGGGTGAAGATCGTGGTCGCGAGGTTCTTGTAGAAGTCGATGAGCTTGCGGTTGCGCCAGCCGCCGTACTCCTTGATGAGGTGAATCGGGCAGTCGAAGTGCGTGATGGTAACGAGTGGCTCGATGCCGTGCGCCTGACACTCGCGGAATACGTCCTCGTAGAAGGCCAGGCCAGCCTCGTTGGGCTCGGTCTCGTCGCCGTTGGGGAAAATGCGGGTCCAAGCCAGGCTCATGCGGAAGGTCTTAAAGCCCATCTCGGCAAAGAGGGCGATGTCCTCCTTGTAATGGTGATAGAAATCGATGCCGGTCTGCGCGGGATAGTAATAGCCGTCCTCGAAGTCGAGCATCTTGCGCTGGCCGGAGACCACCGCATAGCGCTCGGGGCCGTGCGGAGCCACGTCCACGTTGGCCAGGCCGCGGCCGTCCACGTTGTAGGCGCCCTCGCACTGGTTGGCAGCCGTTGCGCCGCCCCACAGGAAGTCATTACGGAAAGCCATGTATCAATCCTTTCGCACGCTGCTTGTCGTGGTTTCAGTATCCCCGCAAATAGGGCCTCGCCCAACGACAGCGACGCAGGCCGATACTTCTTTTCGCACACGGCGGCCCGGCAGCCGCCCCCGTCTGACACTTTCTGATACCGCCGCCCCAAACCACCACAAAGGGGACAGGCACCTTTGTGGTGGTTTGGGGGCAGTTTGTCTCGATCTGTAACAGGTAGAGACGATTTAGCCCGCTAGATGTTACAAATCGAGGCAGAAGATTCTAGTCGCAGGCGATGTCGAGGTTCTTTCCGATGAGGCCTACGTAGCCGCCCTCGGCAGCCTTGGGGCTGTCAGCATGGCAGAGAACCCACTTGTCGGCCTTCCAGTAGCAGTAGCTGTCGCCGGCCGCGGGCATATCGGCCGCAGCCTCGGGACGCGGACCGTTGGTGCCGGCGGGCAGCGCCACCATCACCTGGAAGCCGCCGTCGTCAACCATGCACGGCGTGTAGTGAAGCGTGGTGTTGAAAACCTCGACGACCTTGCCGGCCGGCACGCGGAACGCCTTGACGCACGCGGTGTCGAGCTTGCCGTCCTCGATCTCCCAGCGATGCGCCACGAGCAGGATAAAGTCGCGCGCGCCCAGGTTGAACTCGCTGGCACGGTGATACTCTAGGCAGTTGAGACGCGTGTTGTGGCCGTTGCACCAGCCGAGCTGGAAGGGACGGCCACCAAACATGAGAAAGCCAAGCTTGTCGGCATCCTTGACGTCCTCGAGCTCCGGCGCACTTGCAACGTACTTGCTGCCCTCGGGAATGGGCGTGGCAGAGAGCGCCTCGAGCACGGGCGACGTAAGCTCGGACGGAACGTTATCCCAAACGTTGCCATAGGACTTGAACTCGGGATCGTTGACAGAGTAGATATGCATGTTCGCTCCTGTTCGTTTATGTGACAGTATGAACATTCTAGAACAAACATAAGCGATTTTAAACACTCGTCCCGACCACTCAGCAAAAAGGCACCCCCGCATAAGCGAAGGCGCCCAATGCGCGCGTTTTGGGCGATAAAGCCCTTACGCCTGCTGATAGTGCAGGTGCTTCTCGTCGATATCGGCCAGGTCGCGGTCGAGGTAGCGGCGCGCAAGCCAGTTGGCCATGGGGAGGTTCTGGTCCAGGTAGTTACCGCACTCCTCGGGAGCGGCACCGGGGACATCGCCCTCAAAGCCGGCGACAAACTCGAACAGCTCACGCACGAGCGGCAGGATCTCCTCGCTCGTCACCTCGCCAAACACAACCAGGTAAAAGCCCGTGCGGCAGCCCATGGGGCCAAAGTAGACAATGCGGCCCGACCACTCGGCATGATTGCGAAGGAACGTCGCGCCCAGGTGCTCGATGGTGTGGCACTCGGCCGTGTTCATGACCGGCTCCTTGTTGGGCGTGGTCAGGCGCAGGTCAAAGGTGGTGACGGCGGCCCCGGTCGCCGGATCGCGGTCGATGCGGCTCACATACACGCCGGGCTCAAGCAACAGATGGTCAACGGAAAAGCTCGCAATGCGCTCCATGGCAGATCCTCTCGGTAGTCAATTTGGGACGGGCTCTTTTAGCTGGTTCGAATGGTCGCACCAATCATAACAGTCAAAAAAGCCCCGTCCCAAAAAGACAACTTAGCCAAGGACACGGGCCATACGCGTCTTGAACTCGGACAGGAAGCGCGGAGCATCCACGGTCAGTGCCACAAGCGTGCTCTTGTCCGGATCGGACAGGCGGCGCTCATCGCAGATGGTGCGACCGCGGTACTCGCCCAGCAGATCAACACGCAGGTTGCAGCCGAGCGCACCTACGAGCGTGGGGTCGATCGCCACGGCAACGGCCAGCGGATCGTGCAGCGCACAACCACCCAGGTAGGGGGTCCCGATCTGGTCTACGTAGCGACTGGCCCGC
>CABUAL010000088.1 GCA_902489515.1 uncultured Collinsella sp.
GGCAGTTGAGGATCTTGCCGCGGACGGGCATAACGCCTTGGAACTCGGCATCGCGCGAGGTGCGAATGGCGCCCGCTGCCGAGTCGCCCTCTACGATGTAGATCTCGCGACGGCTCTTGTCCTTGGAGCGGCAGTCGATGAACTTCTGCACGCGGTTGGCCATGTCGGTCTTCTGCTGCAAGTTGGTCTTGATGCTCTGGCGCGTCTTCTCGGCATTCTCGCGCGAGCGCTTGTTGATGAGCACCTGCTCCATGATCTTGTTGGCGGCGTCCTTGTTCTCGATCAGATAGGTCGAGAGACGCTCCTTAAAGAAAGCCGTCATAGCCTGCTGGATAAAGCGGTTATTGATGGCCTTCTTGGTCTGGTTCTCGTAGGACGTCTGGGTGGAGAAGCAGTTGGTCACCAGCACCAGACAGTCCTGGACGTCCTGCCACTTAATGCCGCTCTCGTTTTTGTTGTACTTGCCCTGTTGCTTAATGTAGGCATCGATGGCGCTGGTCAGAGCACTACGAGCCGCTTTCTCCGGCGAGCCGCCGTTCTCGAGCCACGATGAGTTGTGGTAGTACTCCTGCATCATGAAGGTGCGCGAGAAGCACATGCACGCGGTGATTTTTACGTTGTAATCGGGTAGGTCCTCGCGATCGCGACCGCGACGGTCGGCCTCGATAAAGAAGGGCTCGGTAAGGTAGTCGGTACCGACCTTCTCGAGCACGTAGTCCTCGATGCCTTTGGGATAGCAAAAATCCTCTTCGGAAAACTCGCCATCGTCGCCCTCGATACGCAGACGGAAGGTCACGTTAGCGTTGACCACGGCCTGACGGCGCATGGTTTCGCGATACCAATCGTGGGGAATGTTAATCGAGGTAAAGACCTTAAGATCGGGGCGCCACTTGATGGTGGTGCCGGTGCGGTTCTCGTCGCTGGGTTCAATCTCGAGTGCCTTCTTTTTGGCGCCGACAACCTTGCCCTTTTTAAAGTGTAAGGAGTACTTGTTGCCGTCACGCCAGACGGTGACGTCCATGTACTCGGAAGCGTACTGAGTCGCGCAGGAGCCCAGGCCGTTGGTGCCGAGCGAGAAGTCGTAGTCGCCGCCCTGGTTGTTGTTATACTTGCCGCCGGCGTAGAGTTCGCAAAAGACGAGCTCCCAGTTAAAGCGCTTCTCGGAAGGGTTCCAGTCGAGCGGGCAGCCGCGGCCGTTGTCCTCTACCTGAATGGAGCCATCGCGAAAGGCGGTAAGGGTGATGAGCTTGCCGTAGCCCTGGCGCGCCTCGTCAACGGCGTTGGACAGGATCTCGAAGGCGGCATGCGCGCAGCCATCGAGTCCGTCCGAGCCAAAGATGACGGCGGGACGCAGGCGTACGCGCTCCTCGTCCTTGAGCTGGCGGATACTGTCGTTACCATAGTTTGCGGTGTTTTTTGCCATACTCGCTCTCTCGGTGCTCCTTTGCTGCGTTTAAGTCATATAGATAGTCAAGGTAGCATAGCCCAGCCCACAGACGATTCCAACCAACACGAAATCCATCGAACAATCGTTCGGAATTTGGTGGAGCAGCGTTTACTCGGACAAAACTGAGTCGGTTTTGTCCGAGTAAGTTTGAAGACGGCCGAATGTGTCTTGCTGCGTTTGCGGTTGGATACGCTGTCGAAGACGTGTCGTGCGGATTGTTGGCGAAAAGACGCCGTGCCAAGCTCGAGGCAGAACTCAACTCCTCTGACGACATCTAATGCGTAATGGGCTGGCTCTGGGTATCCAGAACCAGCCCATTTTGATGGTCGATGAGCCGAGTCGGCGTCTCTCGCAAAGGTAACTGAGAGCTAGCGAGGCCTATCCGAATTGACCTCATCAGCGGTGTCGGTTTCGAGCGCCGTGCGGCGGGCGCTGTAGGCGACGAGGCCGGCGCCTGCTGCGGCGAGTGCTGCTGCGGCTGCCGTAAGGGGAGCGTTGACATCGCCCGTGCCCGCAAGCGCGCCCGCTTTTCCGGGGCGCTTGTTATTGCCGTGACCCTTGCCGCTGCCAGAGCCACTGCCGCTACCGGAGCTGCTTCCGCCGGAGCCGCCACTGCCGTCCGCCGTCATCGGGGCGTCGTGAAGTCCTGTCGTATCCGCGCTGTCGCATATGCCGACCTGAACTTCTGAGCGCTCGCATGCCGCGTCAGGCACATGAAGCTCATGCAGTACGGCACCCAGCGCCGAGTTTGCGCCCGGTCGAATTTCCTCAAGCGTTACGGGATCGAGCGCTACCAGGTCACGCGCCTTCGCATACAGCGTGACGCGTTTGCCCACTTCGTCGCCCCAACTCTCGGGGATGGCGAAGCTCATGCGGAACTGTGCCGTGCAACCCGGTGCCAGCACGGCGTTGCCGTTGTCGGCTACCAGCGGGTGCGTTGCAAAACGCGCGTCCAGCGTCTCGAGCGCGTATTTCACGCGTGCCATATCGTTGTCCGAAGCGTCCTCGGCAAGCTCTGGATCAAAGATCGAAGCCATGCGTGCGTTCGCGCCGAACCCGATGGATGCGCTGGAGAACGGCTGGCTGGAGCCCTCTCGGTACAGATCGATCGTGCCGGCGGTCAGCAAGGTGTTGCCGTCGTTTCGCACCGTGACCATGAAGGATTCGCCTGCTGCTCCGGGCACCACCGCGCCCGAGGTAGCGACCGCGCCCGTCGGAGTGGCACACGCCACCAAGGGCACTTCGATGCCGTGCAGCTCTGCCTCGCTCTTCTCCGCGCTCACAATGTGCGTGGCGAGCGCGGAGAGCATGCCCCCCGACGTCAAAAATGTCGTTATCTGATCGACGGGATGGTTCAGCTCGCACATCACGAACGGCTCCGTGAACAGATCGCCTGCCAAGGTGCTGGCGAAGATGCGGAAGTGCTTGCCCATCACTGCCACCGGGTTGCCTTCTTCGTCGTAGGTTTGTCCCACCTTGCCATCGGTGTTCTCTACATAGAGCGCGCACCTGCCGTTGTCGCTTACGCTAAACGATGCCGGGCCACAGCCTGCGGCACCCACGGGCTGCGTTGCAAATGCCGATGCTCCTCGCGTCCACGTAACATGCTGCAGCTGCTCGTTGACGGTTGCCAAAAAGCCCGAATGTTGTGGCCACGGCACCGCGTGGGGTACTGTGGCATCTGGTGGCATAACGCCCCAACCCGCGATGGACTGGCCGATCACGGCATACGATGCGCAGCCACAACCGTTTGCAGTTTCGTATGCAACGGGCACCACCATTTTGCCGTTGATATTCTCGGGTACGCCCAGCTCGATGCTCGATGGCGCTTGCGGAAAGCGGAGGACCTGACGGAACGTGAGGCTGTCGCCCAAATCATCCGACCACAGGGTGAAGCACTCCAGCGCAACCTCTGCCTCATTGCCCAGCGCCTTTTCTGCGGTGGTTCCGCGGCGGTGGAGGTAAGCGCCCGACAGGTGCCCGTCGACCAGCGTCTTGCCCACCGTGATGCGTGGACACTGCAGACAATGGTGGCCATCCTCCTGAAGGCGGCCGCGCGAGATGCTGCGCCACGACGTGTGCGACATCACGCGAACTCCGTCGTTGCTTATGCGCAGGCGCACAACGGACAGTATGCCGGCTGTGCTTGCCGTATCGAAAAGGGTGTTGTCGCCGTCGGGGCGCTCGCCCGAGACCAGCAGCACGTAAGCGTCCTGGTTTTCTCTTCCGTCCGTATATTCCACTACGTCGAAGTCGTAATCGAATATGCCGTCGCGCTCCACGTCGCCCTCGCCAAAGCCAAGGGGGAAGTCCACGGGCATGGGGGCAGACCACGTGCCGTTTGCCTTTGTGTGCACCACCAGGCGCGAGCGGCCATTGTCGCCGTAGCGCACCGAGGCGATACGGAACAGGCATTCTACGCCGGCGATCATTGCCAGCTTCATGTGAGCTTCGCTGAGCACGCCGGAAAACAGCACGTTGTCGCTCGAGGGTTTTATGCCGCCACGCTCGTCCTCCGACACGCCGGCAGAATTGGCGTTCGGGTCCGCAACGGCGTTCGTCGCCTGACCGATATAGGTGTACTTATACATCGGCGCGGCGTTCTCGTCGTTCTCCATCAGCACGTGGACGAAATGTTCGACCTGTCCCGTGTCGTCGCTTTCTGCATCCGCCTCGAGCTCAATGCACGTGACCGCTTGATCCCAATCGCGCACGACAGGCGCGGCGTTTACGGCAGTGGCCTTAACCTCGGCGCGTGCGAGCAGCTCGGCGTTGGTGACGATGGTGGCCGATGCGATAAATTGCGGCACGCCGCCCGCCTCGATGTTGCCGGGCGTGCCGAAGCGGGCATCCAGCGTGTAAGGCGTATCTCCACCCAATGCGAGCTCAGAGCGCTGGAGCACATACTGGTTGCCATTGTTCACCGACATATTCCACGAATCGAGGAGTGTGGGCCACGACCCCGACCAAGCCTTGGTGGTCCACTTGAACATTACAAACTGGAGTATCACATCGACATCGACGTCTGCACCTACGCGCAGTCGCGGAAGCTGGTGCCCGTCCGCCTTCTCATACCCAATGAACAGCGTGAGGGATGCGGCGCCGCGCACGGCAGACGAGGCGACGCCTGCAACGCCGGCGCCAAAGGTGACGGCAAGCCCGATCTGGATGGTGAACGATCCCGACGTATTGGAATAGTCGAGCGAAATGTTCTTGAAAAACGCCGCGCCGCTGCCGTGCGTGTGGGCGCCCACGGCGAGCGCCAGTTTTGCCAGCACCCAGGGGTTGACGTTTAAGAAAAACGGCACCGGTCCCAAGGTGAACTGCTCGGTCCAATTGAGGTCGGTTTTTACCTGGAAGAGGGCCTTAATATTGCCAAATGCGGGATCGTTGTTGTCACCCCAGGTTTTGCCCACCCAGTCGTAGGCGAGCGATCCGTACAGCTGCGTGGCGATATCCATCGTGAACAGCAGTGTGCAATGGTGGCGAAGGAGCTTAGTGTTCCTTGGATCGGTGCCCGAACCGGCACTCATACTCTTGTACTGATTCCACTTCCCCTCCATTTCGTCGAGGTAGCGGTTTGCCTGCTTGGCGCCCGACTCACGCGGCGATTTCTTCCAGTACTCCGGATCCGGATTGCCTGAATCGTTCATATAGCTGGCTGGTTTGTATCCTCCGCCGAACAGCACGTATCCGGCAAACGAGAAATCGAAGAGAATCGGAAATGTGGGCATCCAGCACGTGAACTTATTGCCGCCGATGCCGGGAAATGCCGCGGGGAAATCAAACGGAGTTATCTCTTGGTCCATGGTGGTGGGGACGATAGTGGTCGAGCCCGATTCCGCCTTTGCGGCCGGCGCGGTGACAACGGCCATGGGGGAGGAGAGCGTGTAGGTTTTGCCCTGGTAGTCGAGCGCAAAGCGCAACTTGCATCCTTCCTCCAGAAGGTTTGACGCTGCATCGAGGAACTTGTCTTCGAGCGTGAACGTCGCCAGATTATCCGCGCCCGGTGCGCTGGCCTTGACTTGGCCGATCTGCGTGACGGTTTCGGGTGAGCTGCCCGCGGCAGGCGCCACTTTGTTGATGCGCAGCGTTGCCTGTCCACCCTGTGGCAGATGCGCCTGCACGGTAAAGGCGTGCGTATCGGGCTGCTCGTTTCCGACGTCGTCCTTCGGCATTGCCATAAACGTGGCATCGGCGTACTGGATGTCCCATTCGTCGAACGTGAGCTGTCGAAAGTACGGCTCGCTATCGGAGCGCGGACGCGTGGGCGCGGTTATGGCGGTGCCGCCCTGGATACGCGCAAGGGGAATCTCGACATCACGGTAGCCCGCCATGCTAATGGAGATGCCGCCGTTAAAGTCGTACGCGTCGAGAAGCGTCGCCTCGTCCACGTAGCCTTCCGAAAGCGGCGCGACCTCAAAGATGGCCGTGCCTTCGTCATCGGTCGTGGCGGTGAGCTGCTTGCCTGCGGCATAGCGCGATGTGAGCGTGACCTGGGCACCCGTGATGGGCGTATTCTTGTTGGCGACGTCGACTACGACCACACCAAACATGGTGCGCGAGAGAACGAGCACCCTGAAGGGGTCTTTTTCGTCGGCATAGGCTTCGGTGGGCGCGAACGGCAATATGAAGGCATTTGCGCTTCCCGGCACGCGCGGCAACATAATGCTCGCCAGCGAGGATGCTCCGGCAACAAGTAACGAACGGCGATCAAGCATCTTTGGCTCCCATCCCGCAGGTATCGGTGGAAATAATCCAATTTTGCGAGAAGGTGCCCCGTGGCGGTAGTGCCGTTCGGGGACCAAAATGTCCAATTTGAGCGCGCGAAAGCGTCAGCCCCCCCGGAGCGCTTTCGATACGCCGGGCAGTCTGGCCGCTAGCGCAACATGTGGGCAATCAGCTCGGCGCGAGTTCCGATACCAAGCTTGGCATACACTCCTGATAGGCGGTTTTTAACGGTGCCCGGCGACACACCCATATGGCGAGCGATTTCGGCGTTGGTCCATCCGCGGCAGGCGAGCATGGCCATGGTGAACTCTGTGGTCGTCAGGTCGTCAGCCACGTCCTCGCCCGAATCGGGGTTGTGGATGCGCCGCCAGCCGTAGCTGAATCGATACGTAATCTCGATGATGCGTGCGAAATCGTCAGGGTATTGCGATTTTAGGCATGCCTCGATGAGTCCCTGCAAAAGGCCGTGGTGTTCGCCGATGAGCTCGATAAGGCCGTCGGGGCGCGCAATGTCCCAAGCAGCTCCGAAGTGCGTTTTTGCGGCGTCGATGTCCTTGAGGCTCATGCATGCCATGGAAGCTGCCAGGTGCAGGAACAGCTCCGAGATGGGATAGCTTCCCTGTTTCATGATCAGGGCATTTTCCACCATGCCCAGGCTGCGGCCATATTCGCCGCGCAGATACAAGGCGTGCGCCATCACATAGCTGGCGAACAGGCGCAGGCCTTCGGGCAGATGCGCCGCAAGCGGATAAAACTCTTCGGCGGAATACGGGGAAGGCAAGTGCAGCAGGACGCTCGCGGCCGAGGCGAACAGGATGTGCATGGCGTGGACGGCAGGCGATTCCTTGTCGGCTGGCGTATCGAGGATGCCAGCAAGGCACCGGCGGGCATCGGCGATACGGTTGAGCGACAGACTGGCGTATCCGCAGATAAAGCATGCGGAATAGCGCAGTGCGGGGTCGGTGGCGTCAAGATAGGGGCGCGCTGTCTTGGCAGCGAGGGTGGCCTGTCCGCGAAAGTACAGCGCTTCTGCCGTGGCAATGGCGCGCGAATCGGGGTCGGAAATGCCTGCAACCGCAGCGTCAATCTGCCCCGGCACAAAAGCGGTGCACATCAACGGCATGGGAACGCATGGGTAGCCATCGCAGTCCATCTTCCATCTCCCAACAGCTGGCAACAATAGCAGCAATTGTACTCCTGTTGCTCGGGACCCCTTTCGTTTTACTGTTCGGTTAACGCTGCGGATCGTTTTGGAAGGCTTACGAGCATGGTGGTCCCGTTCTCGGAACTTGCTTCGACCTCTACCGTGCCACCGTGAAGTGCTGCAATCTCC
>CABUAL010000089.1 GCA_902489515.1 uncultured Collinsella sp.
TTGGTATTTACACATTTTCCGATGGAAAAACGTGGTTGTCTCGCACATTTTCCGATGGAAAAACGTGGTTGTCTCGCACATTTTCCGATGGAAACGCCCAAATGGCCTTATACTAGCCGAGAGGGTTGGGAGGCAATATGCAGCGACAGCTTATGAGTGAACTTATCGCTTGGAAATCAAGGGCGAATCGCAAACCTCTCTTGCTTAAGGGAGCCCGCCAGACAGGAAAGACTTGGCTTCTTAACGAATTCGCAAGCCAGCAGTATCGAAACGTCATTCGTTTTGACTTTATGCTCGAGCCGAGCACACGCTCGCTGTTCGATGGGGACCTCGACCCCAAGCGCATCATCTCCCAGATAGAACTCCTACGTGGCCAAACCGTAACGCCGGCAGACACGCTCATCATCTTCGACGAGATCCAAGAGGCGCCACGCGGGATCACCTCGCTCAAGTACTTCAACGAACTTGCACCCGAATACCACATCGTGGCAGCCGGTTCCTATATGGGCCTCGCGCTCCGACGCGAAAATGAGTCATTTCCCGTCGGTAAAATCGACCAGCTCACCATGCGTCCCATGGGGTTTGCCGAATTCGTTCGTGCCGTCGACGGCAACCCGCTCGCCGATGCCATCCTTGCCGCAGACATGAACCTTCTAGCAAACGTTACCGAAAAGCTCGAGTACTTGCTCAAGGAATACCTTGTTGTCGGCGGTATGCCCGAAGTTGTCTCCGCTTTCGCCGAGACACGCGACTTCATCGAAGCCCGAAGGCTTCAGCAGCAAATCATCAAGGCTTACGAATCCGATTTTGGCAAACATGCACCCGCCCGCATCATCGAGCGCATGAGGTTGGTTTGGAAATCCCTTCCCGGCCAGCTTGCAAAGGAGAACAAGAAGTTTGTCTATGGCGCCCTTCGTCCCGGAGCGCGCGCACGCGATTTCGAGGAAAGCCTCCAGTGGCTCACGGACTACGGAATCGTTCATAAGGTGCCACGTGTTTCCGCTCTAAAGGCGCCGCTCTCGAGCTACGAAGACCTCTCGGGCTTCAAACTGTTCTGCATCGACACCGGCATCCTCGGAGCGCTCTCCGGTCTCTCTCCGGCCATCGTTCTTAACGGATCCGCTGTTTTTACCGAGTTCAAAGGTTCGCTGACCGAACAATACGTCGCGCAGGAGCTTTTGTTCCAGGACAAAACTCCCGCGTATTGGTCCTCTACCTCCGGCAATGCCGAAACCGACTTTGCCATCGACCATACGGGAACCGTGCTTCCGCTTGAGGTCAAGGCGGCAGAGAACCTTAAAGCGAAGAGTCTGAAAATAGCCTGCGAAAAATTCAAGCTCGAGCGTTGCGTGAGGAGCTCCCTGGCGGCATATAGAGACGAGGGCATGCTCGTCAATATTCCGCTTTGGGAGATTGGGCAAATCGACAAGCTGGCATAGGCGCCGTGGGGACGCCCCGCGAGGACTGTCCCCAGGTGCCGGCTGTTGAGTTGCGGTGGAATAGGGACTGTTTGGTGCCCGAAAGGGCGATTGTAGTCCGTATTTCACCGCAACTTATTTAGAGGGTGCTGAGAGTGGGGGTCCAGGCGATGGTGGGAGTCGCGCCGTCGAGAACCTCGTTGATGGTGGCGGCCATGCCGGCGAGTAGGCTGTTCTCGCTTACGGTGAGCGTCTTGTAGCCGCCGGCACGCATGAGTTCGCGGATCACCACGGCGCCAGCCAAGATCACGCCCGCGCGTTTGGGCTGTACACCCGGTAGCGCGGCGATGCCTTCCGCGTCCAACACAGACATGCGCTCGATAGCGGCCGAGACCTGCTCCAGCGACAGCTCGCGTAGGTGAACAAAGCTCGAATCGTACGGTTCCAGCTCGTGGACCAGAGCCACCAGCGTAGTCACCGTGCCACCCACCGCGACCAGACGCTCGGCGCGCTCAAAGTCGACAGGCAGGCCCTCAAAATAGGCGGAGAACTGCTCGCTCGCCCACGCGGCGGCAACCGCAAGCTCATTCGTCGACGGCGGCAGCGCAGAGAAAAACCGCTCCGTCACGCGACGGCAACCGATGTCCAGTGAGCGCGTTCCCTCCAGCGCAAAGACCCCGCGCTCAGGCGCATAGACGCCCGTCGCGAGCTCCGTGGAGCCGCCACCCGAATCGGCGACGATGATGCGCTCGCCTGCAAAGTCGTGCGCTACGCCAAAAAACGTCAGGCGCGCCTCAACCTCGCCCGGAATCACCTGCGGTTCGAGCCCCAGATCGCGCAGGCCGTCCAGCAGCAGGGCAGCATTGGACGCATCGCGTGCGGCGCTCGTGCACGTGGTGCAGATGCACGCGGCCCCAAAGGCACGGGCTTCGTCCACAAACATGCGGCACGCAGCGAGCACGCGCTCAACGGCCGCCTCGCAAAAGCGCCCCGTCGCGTCCACGCCCTCGCCCAAGTCGGTGATCTCGGTATGCTTGGACGATTCCACGATCGCCCCGGCCTCGACCTGCGCCAGCACCAGTCGCGACGACACCGTTCCCAGGTCGATCGCGGCTACCTTATAGCGTTTGCAATCTGCCATTGCGGGCTCCCCTCCGGGCGCTATTTGCCGTTGGACACGACCGTCTGGCCCTCGACGCCGTTAAACCCAAACAGCATGTCGAGCGCTTGGATGTACCACGGCGCGTCCTTACCGACTTCTTCGATTTCCTTGGCAACTTCGCTGGCCTTCTTGGCGTTCGACGACTTCTGGCTCGACGAGGCATCCGAATCGCCGTCCAGGCCCTGCACTTCAATCCTCTTCTCGCCGGGCATCACCAAGCCCAGGTCCTCGGATGCCGCATCCTTGATACCCTCCTCCGAGAGCAGCTTGTCGACGCTTTTTTGCAGCCCATCATTGTATTGCTGGCGAATCTCGACCTGCTTGGTCAAGATATCGCTCGAACGCTTTGCCACGTACAGGTCGCGCACGGGGAAATACAGGCTCACGAGCACCAGGGCAACGACAATGCCGATGAATAGCCCTCGCTGAGGACCGTGGGTAAAGTCGTAGATCGCCTTGACCACCGCGTTGTCGTTGGCGTAGTGCATAAAGTCCGAGCCCGAAAAACGGTTCGAAGGCCTGCTCGACCTATCGTGCGTTTGAGCCGACGAGCGCTGAGCATGCGACGAACGTGCCGGGCGCACTGGTCCATCTGTCGAAGTATTCACTTGAGCATTGGGGCGCGAGGTACTTGTCGGGCGCTGCATGGAGCGGTCGGCGCCGGCGTAGGCGGACCCACCGAGCTGCACCGTGCGCGCACGGCGAGGCGACGGCTCACGCGAACCGGCGGAATAGTACCTGTTGTCGTAAATCTGATCCATGTGCGCCTTGTGCGGTTGAGGTTTGTTTGCGCTAAGTATTCTAGTTATAGCACGAGCGCCCGCACCGCCTTCGCCAGCCTTTGCTCGACATAAAAAAGGCGCTGAGTCATATGGCCCAGCGCCCAATGGTGCTCAACAGCGCCCGGCTGGAGCAAGGCAAATCCGAGTCTTCCCCGCCCCGCGACCTCCGCGTGCCTAGCGAATGTTGTAGAACGCGGCCTTGCCGGCGTAACGCGCGCTGCCCTCGAGCTCGTCCTCGATGCGGATGAGCTGGTTGTACTTGGCGATACGGTCGCTGCAGCACGGGGCGCCCGACTTGATCTGGCCGGCGTTGACGCCCACGACCAGGTCGGCGATCGTGGAGTCCTCGGTCTCGCCGGAACGGTGGCTCACGATGCAAGCGTAGCCGGCCTCCTTGGCGGTCTCGATGGCCTCGAGCGACTCGGTGAGCGTGCCGATCTGGTTGACCTTGACCAGGATCGCGTTGGCGGCACCCAGCTCGATGCCCTTCTTGAGGCGCTCGGTGTTGGTGACGAACAGGTCGTCGCCCACCAGCTGCACCTTGTTGCCAATGCGACGGGTGAGCTCAACCCAGCCGTCCCAGTCCTCCTCGGCCATGCCGTCCTCGATGGAGATGATGGGATAGGTGTCGACGAGCTTCTCCCAGTAATCAACCATCTGGGCACTCGTGTACTCCACGCCCTCGCCCTTGAGCTCGTACATGCCGGTCTCGGCGTTGTAGAACTCGGTCGAGGCCGGGTCCATGGCGTACATGAAGTCGATGCCGGGCTTAAAGCCGGCCTTCTCCACGGCCTTGGTGATGTACTCGAACGGCTCGGCATTGGTCTTAAGGTTGGGGGCAAAGCCGCCCTCGTCGCCCACGCCGCCGCCCAGGCCGGCCTCGTGCAGCACGCCCTTGAGGGTGTGGTAGACCTCGGCGCACCAACGCAGGCCCTCGGCAAAGCTCGGAGCACCCACGGGCATGATCATGAACTCCTGGAAGTCGACGTTGTTGTCGGCATGCACGCCGCCGTTGAGAATGTTCATCATGGGCGTGGGCAGCAGGTGAGCGTTGACGCCGCCCAGGTACTGGTACAGCGACAGGCCCGCCGACTCGGCAGCGGCGCGGGCAACGGCCAGCGACACGCCCAGGATGGCGTTGGCACCGAGCTTGGTCTTGTTGGGGGTACCGTCCGCGGCAATCAGCGCGGCATCGACGGCACGCTGGTCGAAGGCGTCGAGGCCGACGACGGCATTGGCGCACTCGTTGTTGACGTGCTCGACGGCCTGAGAGACGCCCTTGCCCAGATAGCGGCCCTTGTCGCCATCGCGCAGCTCGCAAGCCTCAAAGGCACCGGTCGAAGCGCCCGAAGGCACCATCGCGCGACCGAAGCTACCGTCCTCGAGCACAACCTCGACCTCGACGGCACCGATGGTGCACGCCCATGATGAACATCCTCAACCCTCGACCTCGACGGTGGGATTGCCGCGGCTGTCGAGCACCTCGCGACCGTAAACGTCCAAAATATCGCTCATGTTGTCTCCCTCTCACTTGGAAACGTAGTGGATGCAAGCGACCGGCTGACCGTGCACCATCGGTGCGTCTCCGTAAGTTAGCCATGTCGCACTTTTTGCATTATGCCCTAAGTTAGCCGAGGGATACACTTGATTTTCGAAAAATTTAGCGGGAACGATGAGGCGTGTCAGCCCGTCGTTCCCGCAGTCTTACTCCTCCGCCTTTGCGGCATCCCACAGGTCGTTGAGGCCGTGGGTCGAAAGCTCGGCAAGATCCACGTGGGCATCGGCCGCCATCTGCTCCATCGCAGCCCAGCGACGGCGAAACTTGGCCGTGCTCGCGCGCAGGGCGCTCTCGGCGTCGATACCCTCCTTGCGCGCGACGTTGACCAGGGCAAAGAGCAGATCGCCAAACTCCATTTCGCGCTCGGGCGAGCCAGGGGCCTCGGCCTCAAACTCGGCACGCTCCTCGGCGACCTCGTCCCACACATCCTGGACCGTCTCCCACTCAAAGCCCACGGCAGCCGCCTTGCGCGAGACCTTTTGCGCTTGCATCAGCGCCGGCAGGTGCGTGGGCACGCCGTCGAGCAGCCCCTCGGGCGCGGCCTCGCCTGCCGCCACGGCCTTGTCCTTGGCGGCCTTCTCGGCAAGCTTGACCTCGTCCCAAATCTTGAGCACCTCGTCAGAGCTGTCGGCATCCGCATCGCCAAACACGTGCGGATGACGGCGAATGAGCTTGGCGTCGATATCGTGCGCCACGTCGGCCAGCGTAAACTCGCCGGCGTCCGCCGCGATCTGCGCATGCAACACTACCTGCATGAGCACGTCGCCCAGCTCCTCGCGCAGGTGCGCCGCGTCGTCGGCCTCGATGCAGTCGAGCGCCTCGTAGGCCTCCTCGATCATGTTCTTGCCAATGCTGCGGTGCGTCTGCTCGCGGTCCCACGGGCAGCCGTCGGGCTGACGCAGACGCCAGATGGTCTGCACCAGATGCTGCAGCTCGGCCGATGCATCTACCAGCGTGGACAGGTCACGCGAACCCTCGGCATTTTGCTGAGCCATGTGCTGCGCCATGGTTATTCCTCCTCCAGGACCACGTGGCGGAACGCGCCGCCCTCGTAGATGCCGTAGCTGTGCGTACCGTCCTTGGGGATGCTCACGCTGCCGGGGTTGAAGAGCCACAGACCAGGATGCTCCTCGCTCGCTTCGTTGACCTTGATGTGCGTGTGACCGTAGACGAGCGCGGAGCCCTCGGGCAGCGCGGGCGCGTGGTCGACGCTGTTGTGCATACCGGCGCCAAAAACGTGGCCGTGCGTCAGGAACAGCTCGCGGCCGTTCTCGTCGAATAACGTGGCATAGTCGGCCATGATGGGAAAGTCGAGCACCATCTGGTCGACCTCGGCGTCGCAGTTGCCGCGCACCGCGATGATGCGGTCGGCCAGGGCGTTGAGCAGCGGAATCACGCGCTTGGGAGCGTAGTCGCGCGGCAGGTCGTTACGCGGGCCGTGGTAGAGCAGGTCGCCCAGCAGCACAATGCGATCGGGCTGCTCGGACTCGATGGCGGCGCAAAGGCGTTCGGTCCAATATGCCGAGCCGTGGATGTCGGAGGCGATGAGGTATTTCATGGTGGTCCTTTCGGTGAGGTTGATGGGGTGGGTGTGGCGCGTCGCCGACCGTGTCACTCAAATTGCAGAGCCGCGGCTTGCGCCGCCTGCATCACGCGCTGGAGCGGCACATTGTGCTCACGAGCAAGGCGAGCGCAGTCCTCGTACTCGGGCGCTGCACGCTCGCTGCCATCGGGCAGGGTTGCCACCTTTACGGCCACCTCGCCCCAAGGCGTTGTCACCTGCTCGAATCGGCGCGGCAGGCAAACGCGTTCCATCACCTGGCGACGAACGGCGTTGGTCGTGGTCTCCAAAAAGATAATCGTCTGTAGGCGCTCGATATCCTCGTGCGAGCAGATCACCTGCAACTGCCATCCGGGGCGACCCTTTTTGCAGTAGAGGGGTAGCCAGTGCACCTCGCGGGCGCCGGCCTCGCGCAGGCGGTCGGCGGCATAGGCGAGTACCTCGGGCGACGCATCGTCGATGTCGCACTCCAGCTTGACGATGGTCTCGGGCGCATCGGTCTCGCGGGACAGCGGAGATGTACTTCCACGTTGCATACGGTCCGGTTCCTTTCCGCGCGGGCTCGTTTTGTTCACTCAAACGCTAGCACATCGCGGGCGGCGTGGGGGCGGCGTCATGGGATGGGCGGGACTTTTGCCCGTCGCGGACGTCGGCGTGCGCCGGGATCGTCCTCGCCCCTATCCAAACGTGTACGGCAGCCTCCAAACACGTCATTTTTTGCAGCTTTTGGAGGCTGACGTACACGTTTTGAGGCAGGGTCGATGTCGTGCGGCAGCCCTTGCGCGCCGCCTGCCCTTTCCAGTCGGTTTCGACTTGTGGCGTTCCCGGCGCGCCAGGGGTCGCGCCATTACAATGGAGCGGATTCGCTTGACGCAAAGGAGCTGCCATGTCTGCTTGCCCGCTGGTCGATTGCCACACCCACACCTCGTTTTCGGACGGCCATGCCTCCTTTGAGGAAAACGTTCGCGCCGCCGCGGCGGCTGGCCCTGGGACCAGCGCTCAACCAA
>CABUAL010000090.1 GCA_902489515.1 uncultured Collinsella sp.
CGGCCGTGCAACGAGCCGACAGACGAACAGCTAGCGGCTTCCGTAATCCTAACGGGCGCCTCGGCGCTACGCATGATGCGCGCCGAACGCCGGCAGATGGGCTACATAAGCTGGAAGGACCTCGATTCCGATGAAGAGCGCCGTGTGCTGCGCACGTCGTCGCCCTCGACCGAGGACATCTATCTTCCCGACTTGGTGCGGATTGGGGCCGCAAGCGGCGAGGTGCAAGAAGATCTTTGCTTGCTGGTGGGATCTGCGGCGCAGCGCCGCCGCATGCCTGGCGTGGGCTGGTCCGTATGCTCCGGGTTGCCCGCCGGCTCGATTCTAGAGGTGGAACCGGGGGTGTGCAGTCTATCTCCCGAGGCCCTTTGTGTTGTCGTCGCCCGCGAGGTCGGCTGTATCCAGGCATTTGCCCTGGCCCAGGAGCTGTGCTCTAAGATTTCGCTGAGTGATCGCGGGAAGTATCTGCCTCCCTACACCTCGCCCGTTACGAATAAGCTTGCAAAGGACAAGGACCAGCCAGCAGACGTGGGCTACTTTGAGGTCGAGTCCGTGCTGACACCCGATTGCCTGGTAGATTACCTCGCGGCATGCAAGGGGAATGTGGCCAAACAGCTGCTGCGCCTGTGTCCCTACCTGTCAGAAAATCTGCGCTCGCCCATGGAGTGCATCATGCTCGCTCTGTTTTCGCTTCCGTTTTCCTATGGCGGATTTGCCTGCGGTCCCTTTAAGACCGACTACAAGATCGAGTTCGATGACCGTGCGCAGGCAATCTCGGGGATGCCGCATGCAGTTTGCGATGCGTATCAGGAAGCAGCCCAGTTTGACCTGGAATACAACGGTGAGCTGGGCCATTCCTCCCGGAGGGGACGTATCCATGATGAAAAACGCAACACGGGCTTGATTACTATGGGAATCGAGGTCGCGACGGTTAACAACGAAATGCTCTGCGACATGGAAGCGATGGAAGCGCTCGCATGGCGCATCCACCAGCGCATGAGTAAGCGATATCGCAACCGTGTTGACGCTCGCAGAAAGAAACAAGAGGCGCTATTTAACACGTTGCGGGCGTGTTTTGGGCTTAAACCCGCCTAACAATGCTCTGAAACAGGGGGTTGGATATATGCTTTGGCCAAAATATAGCAAATATGAGTACTGCTACAAATTCAGTAACAGCAAAATCAGGGATTTTGGGACTGGAAGATGGCGTAAATTAGAAAATTATTAAACAAATGTGGAATATCCTGGCATCAATCTGACGTTATAGAGCGTGAAAACAGCTTGCAGAGCCAAAAACTCCTGCTACTAAATTGGTAACAGTACTCATATTTGCTATTTTTTGGCCACGGCGCCCTAAGACGGGTGTGTTGGGGCTTTCCATAGGGGAGCGACGGGCTTAATCAGAGCGCGTGCGGCCCGTCCTGACCTGCGAAATCTGTACTCGCGATGCGAATAACGCCCCTAACCTTAAACTTTAGCTTGAACTTAGCTATAATGCGCTACGTTCCTGCCAGGCTGTGGTTGCGGACGGACGAAATGCCCGTCCTAGTCCAAGACAGACGCGGTCAAAGGGATCCACGTAAGCGACCGCGTGCGCGCGGCGCGATCATGGCGCGTCCTAGATGTAAGCCGCACCGTCCGTTCTACTTTCTTTGGGGCAATACCGCCTCGCGGGCGAGCGGGCCAGTCGTGAAGGTGGCTGCGGCCTCCCGAGCAAACACCCCGGTGCGCAAGTGTGGGGTCAAATACCAGGTCAGCTGGTGGGAACAACCTGATATTCCGCGCAACGCACGGATCGTATACGACACAGAAGGCAGGGTAGTGGACATGGTGAGGGGCAGCTTGATGTACGCGGCTCGGTTAGGTGCTGGGACCGCAGCGGTCATCGCCGTTTTGGGCCTGAGCGGATGCGCGTTCAACCCGCTGTCTACGTTCACGACTCCCACGATCGACCAGATCGAGTACGAGACCGTCACGCCGGCGGTGTCGGACGATGCCCTGGTCACTCCCGGAACCCTGACGGTCGCCCTCGATACTTCCGATGCGCCGCAGGCAATGCAGGGCGCCGACGGCGAGCTCACGGGATATGCGGTCGACGCCGCCCGCGCCCTCGCAAGCCGCATGGGCCTTAAGGTTGCCTTTGTCGATGCGTCCTCGGCAGGTTCCGCGCTCGGCGACAAAAAGGCCGATATCTTTATCGGCGAGATTAACTCCACGGACGGGGACATTAGCTCGCTCGGCACCTGCCTGTACGATGCCACTTCCGTGTTCGGTAAAACTAGCGATGGTGGGTCGCTAAGCGTTTCCACCGATACCCTTAACACGTCCACCCTGGGCGTTCAGATGTCCTCGGCCTCGCAGGAGGCGCTTGCTAAGCAGAGCATCACCGCCAACCAAAAGACCTACTCCAACATCAACGAGTGCTTTGAGGCGCTCGAGTCCGGCGAGGTCGACTATGTGATCTGCGACTCCACGGCCGGCGGCTACCTTGCACGCCTGATGAGCGAGGTCTCCTATGTCGGTGCGCTCGAGGCGCCCTCGACGCTTGGTGTTGCGGGTCTCTCGTCCAATGACGAACTGTGCCGTGCCGTGAGCGATGCCCTCGACGACATCACGGTCGACGGTACGCTCGAGGCAGTCCACTGCGTCTGGTATGGCAGGATGCCCTACGACCTCACCACTAAGACGGTTTCGGGCGCTAACGTGCAGCCGGGCGACTCTGAGTCCAGTGAGACCACGTCCTCCGGCAGCGAGTCCTCTGATTCCAACAATGAGACCGCATCCTCCGAGGACAAATCGTCCAGCCAGGAAGGCGCCATCACCGACGACGACATTAACAAACTCAATAGCTAGTTATTGCTAGGGGTGGTGTCTCCTATACGTTGGAAAGGACACCTCTTCACGGTTTCAACACGCACTGCCGGGCTTCCCCGATGGGGGAGCCCGGCTTTTTCATCCCAATAAAACCAGCAGGTCAAAGCCAATTTTCTGGACCAAATACAAAGCCGTTGGCCCCCTCCTATAGCGCACTTTGCCACAGAAAAGTGCGAGACTTCGGTATGCGGTATCAAGCAATCGTTATTCGGGTCTTTAGGAATCCGCGTGATTAAATGCACGGCAATGGGTACATAGCCAGTACAGTAAGTCCCCGAGGCAGATTGGAGCCACGTATGGATATCAAGGTTTCTGGACGCAAGACGACGGTAACCGATGCTCTGCGTGCGCATGTGGATGAGAAGATCGGCGAGGCGCTCAAGGTTTTCGATATCGAGCCCATGACGGTCGACGTTGTACTTCGCTATGAGAAGAACCCCTCGAACCCCAACCCGGCAATCGTCGAGGTTACGGTTCGTGCCCGCGGTTCGGTGATTCGCGTTGCCGAGCACGGTGCAGATATGTACGCCGCCATTGACCTCTCCGCCGATAAGGTCACCCGCCAGCTGCGCAAGTTCAAGACCAAGGTCGTGGACAACCGCCAGGGCGGTGCCAGCGCCGCGGATGTCGCACCGGTCGAGCGCGTTGAGGATCTGGCCGACCTGCTGCTGCCCGAGGAAGAGGACGACCTGCTCGTCCGCGAGAAGGTTATCGACGTCACCCCGATGACTGAGGAGCAGGCGCTGGTGCAGACCGATCTGCTGGGCCACGACTTCTACGTGTTCGAGAACGCGACGACCGGTCTCATCAATGTGGTGTATCACCGTAAGAATGGTGGATATGGCATCATCAAGCCCCGAATCGAAACACTTGACGAGTAAAATACGTTAACTTGCATGAGTTAACGGTTGGCGGCCATCCCATGCGGGTGGCCGCCTTTTTACGTAAGGAGTCGCTTTGATGGACAAGGCCGCATCCGCCGGTCATTCGGACCGTTGCCGCATCGTCGTCGATACCTGCTGCGACTTTAGCCCCGAGGTCGCCGCGAACCTCGATGTCGATATCTTGGGCTTCCCCTTTATCATCGATGGCGAGGAGCGTACGGACGACATCTGGTCGAGCATGAGCCCTAAGGAGTTCTACGACCGCATGCGCGCCGGTGCCCGCGTGTCCACCTCGGCTGTGTCGCTCGGTCGCTATATTGAGTTCTTTACCGAGTGCGCCAAAGAGGGTACGCCCACGGTCTACCTGTGCTTTACCTCGGCGCTGTCGTCGAGCTACAACTCCGCGTGCCAGGCGGCGGATGCCGTGCGCGCCGAGTATCCCAACTTTGAACTCTACGTGGTCGACAACGCTCTGCCCTGCGCGACCGGCGCGCTCTTGGCGCTCGAGGCCGTGCGCCAGCGTTCGGCGGGACTGACCGCCAAGCAGCTGGTCGACTGGGCAAACGAGGCCAAGACTTATGTCCACGGCTACTTTACGCTCGAGAGCTTTGACGCGCTGGCTGCCGGCGGCCGCATTCCGCCCGCGGCGGCGCAGCTCACGGCAAAGCTCGATGTCAAGCCCGAGCTCTCCTACGACCTGGCCGGCTCGCTGTCGCTGATTGGCGTCAACCGCGGCCGCAAGAAGGCGCTCAAGTCCATCCTCAAGTCGTTCCGCGAGAACTACGTGCCCGATCGCACCATGCCCATCGCCATCATGACGGCCGATGCCGAGAAGGACGGCGACTGGCTCGAGGCCGCCATCCGCAAGGAGGAGGGCTGCGCCGACGTCACGATCATTCGCAGCTCCGTGGGCCCCACCATCGGCTCGCACGTGGGCCCCGGCATGGTGGCTTGCGCGTTTTGGGGCAAGAACCGTGCCGAGAAAGCCTCGCTTTCCGACCGCATCGCCCGCCGTGTGCGCGGTCAGTAGGCAAGTAACGCGGCCGTAATCGATCCCAGCTCACTGCCCAAACGCTGGCATCGAGTATTCAACCTGGTAACAACACCCAACCCAAAAGGAAAGGTTTCATGGCAAACAAGCTCTCCGTCGCATTTATCGGCACCGGAATTATGGGTGCCCCCATCGCCGGCCACATTCTGGACGCTGGCTATCCCGTCACGGTCAACAACCGCACCAAGTCCAAGGCTGCAGCGCTCGTTGAGCGCGGTGCCGTCTGGGCCGATACGCCGGCAGATGCCGTGGCGAACGCCGATGTCGTCTTTACCATGGTGGGCTATCCCTCCGAGGTCGAGGAGCTATACCTGGCGGGCGACGGTCTGCTCGCGTGCACTAAGCCCGGCGCGGTCCTGATCGACCTTACCACGAGCTCGCCCGAGCTGGCGCGCGACATTGCCGAGGCCGCCCAGGTTTCCGGCCGCATGGCGTTTGACTGCCCCGTCACCGGCGGTGAGTCGGGAGCTATCGCCGGCACGCTCACGGCTATCGTGGGCGCCACCGAGAACGACATCGCGCCGGTCCGCGACATCCTTGCCACCTTTGCGGCCAACATCTGCTGCTTCGACGGCGCCGGCAAGGGCCAGGCTGCCAAGCTCGCCAACCAGGTGTCGCTGGGCGCCTGCATGGTCGGCATGGCAGACGCCATGGCATTTGCCGAGCTGAGCGGCCTTGACCTGGAGAAGACCCGTCAGATGATCCTGGGCGGTACCGGCAAGTCCGGCGCCATGGAGAGCCTGGCTCCCAAGGCGCTCGACGGCGACTACAAGCCCGGCTTTATGGTCGAGCACTTCATTAAGGACCTGCGCTTGGCGCTCGCCTATGCCGACGACCGCGAGCTTGCGCTGCCCGGCGCCGACGTGGCCTTTACGCTCTACGATATGCTCGACGCCATCGGTGGTGCCAAGCTGGGCACCCAGGCCATCACGGTTCTCTATAAGGAGGAGGCCGACGCCATCGCCGCCGGTCTGGACTGGTCGCAGTATCGTCCCGAGGAGCATGGCGCTCACGAGGAAGGCTGCGGTTGCGGCGAGCATGACGACGATCACGAGTGCGGTTGTGGCCACCACCATGGCGAGGACCACGAGTGCTGCGGCGGCTACGGCCATGACGATGGCCACGAGTGCTGCTGCGGCCACCATCACGGGGAGTAGCGCCCATGAGCTGGACGTTCGTGGTGCTTGCGCTGGTGCTCTTTCTCTTCGCGATCTACATCGGCTTTTTGTGCGGCCAGTGGGCGTGCGAAAAGCGCGTCATCACCAAGCGCGACTACTGGATTGCCAACTTTGCGGGAGCGGCGGCAGTCGTCCTGCTGACCTGGGTGTTCTCGCTGTTCCCGCTGGTGCAGTTTGCGCCGATCGGCTGGCTCGGCGGTTTTATCGCCGGCCTTAAGATGAGCTTTGGCGAGTCCGTCGGTCCGTGGCGCAAGCACGACGAGGTCTTTAACGTCAACAAGGCGCACCGCGCCGCCGCCGACGCGGGCGATGCCGAGGAACGCCGCCGTGCGCGTCGCAATGGCGCTGCCGACCGACAGCTCATCTCGGTCACCGATGACAGCAAGGGTGCTGGCAAGCACGCTAAGAAATAGTAAAAAGAGGTAACTATGGCAGAAAATAAAGACGAACAGCTCACCGACGAGGAGCTGGCACAGCTTCAGCTGGCAGAGGAGAACGAGAACGCCGTCGACCGCCTGGTTCAGGAGCTCGGCTGCCCCACGCGCCGCATCCGCCAGTTTGCCGCCCGCGTGCTGCATCTGCTTGCCGAGCGCGATCCCCAGCGCGTCGTGCCCTGCGTGCCCGCGCTGATCGAGGCGCTCGACCGCCCCGAGGCGCAGACCCGCTGGGAGGCCCTCGATGCCCTGACGGCGCTTGCCACCACCTGCCCCGAGCAGCTGGGCGATGCCTTTGAGGGCGCCGAGACCGCGCTGTTCGACGAGATTTCCTCCACGCTGCGCTATGCCGCCTTCCGCCTGCTGTGCGTGTGGGGCGCCACGAGCGTCGAGCGTTCGCGCGAGGCTTGGCCCATCCTGGACGAGGCCATTCAGTGCTACCACGGCGACCTCGAGTATCGCGACATGCTCGGTTGCCTGTACGAGTTTGGCCAGGGCGAGATCGACGCCGAGGTCGCCGAGAAGCTCGCGTTGCGCCTTAAGTTCGATGCCGAGAACGGCAAGGGCAGCTATCTCAAGGCCCGTTCGAGCGAGATTTGCGAAATGCTTGTTAAACGTTTTGGCCTGGATCTCTCCAAAAAGAAGAAGCGTGCTAGCGTTAAAAAATCTGACGACGCCGAAGACGAGGAGTAACAGATTATGGCGCACGATGTAGTCCTGATTCCCGGTGACGGTATCGGTCCCGAGATTACGCAGGCCATGCGCCGCGTGGTCGAGGCCACCGGTGTCCAGATCAACTGGAACGTCCAGGAGGCCGGCGCCGGCGTCATGGACGAGTTTGGCACGCCGCTGCCCCAGCACGTGCTCGATGCGGTCGCCGAGACCAAGGTTGCCATCAAGGGCCCCATCACCACACCGGTCGGCACGGGCTTCCGCAGCGTCAACGTGGCCCTGCGCAAGCATTTCGACCTGTACGCCTGCGTGCGCCCTTGCCTGTCGCAGCCGGGCGACGGCTCGCGCACGCAGGAACAGGCCATCGGTCGC
>CABUAL010000091.1 GCA_902489515.1 uncultured Collinsella sp.
CCCCCGCCGCACGAAGTGCGCAGCGGGGGTTTCTTGCATGTCCGAGGACGTTCTGAAAAGTAACACCAGGGCGGGCCCGGACGAGAACAACCGACTACAGGTCGATGTGCGATTCCTTGATCGGGAACGGCTCCGCGAAGTGGCACGCGCAGCAGTGGCCCGGAGCGACTTCCTTAAACTCAGGAAGCTTCTCGGAGCAGATGCCCTGCGCGATCGGGCAGCGAGTGTGGAAACGGCAACCGGTCGGCGGATCCAGCGGTGACGGCGGGTCGCCGGCAAGGATGATGCGCTTACGAGTCTTCTGGATATCAGGATCGGGCACCGGCACGGCAGACAGCAGCGACTGCGTGTACGGGTGGTGAGGCTCACTGTAAAGCGTCTTCCAGTCCGAAACCTCGACCATCTTACCCAGATACATAACGGCAACGCGATCGGAGATGTGCTGCACGACGGACAGGTCGTGGGCGATAAACAGATACGCCGTACCGAACTTGTCCTGAAGTTCCTTGAGCAGGTTCAGAACCTGGGCCTGAATGGATACGTCAAGTGCAGAGACAGGCTCGTCGCAGATGATCAGCTTGGGCTTCAGAGCGAACGCGCGGGCGATGCCGACACGCTGACGCTGACCGCCCGAGAACTCGTGCGGGTAGCGGTTGATGTGCTCGGGGTTCAGGCCGACGACGTCCAGCAGCTCACGGACGCGCTCAATGCGCTCCTCCTTGGTACCCACGCCATGGATGGTCATGGGCTCGGAGACGATCTCGCCGATGGTCATACGAGGATTGAGCGAAGCATAGGGGTCCTGGAAGATGAACTGCATCTCACGACGCATGTCCTTGATCTCATGCTTGCTCATCTCGGCAACGTCTTTGCCCTGGAAGAACACTTTGCCTGCCGTCGGCTTGGTCAGGCGCATGATGGTGCGGCCCGTGGTGGACTTACCGCAACCAGACTCGCCGACCAGGCCAAAGGTCTCGCCCGGATAAATCTCGAACGAAATATCATTCACAGCAGAAACGACACGCTTGGAGAAGCGCTTGGCGAACATGCCGGACTCAGCGGGAAACTCCTTAGAGAGGTGCTCGACCTTCAGCAGCGGAGTACGCTCGTTGGTATCTGCCATTACGCCTCGCCTCCCTTCTTGGAATCCTTGCGCGTACGGGACGTCTCAGGAGCGTTCTTGAGGAACTCGGGGTCACCGGAGTAGTGGCACGCAGAGTAGTGACCAGACTCGGTGACAACGCGCTCGGGGCGCTGCTTGCGGCACTTGTCCGTCGCATAGGGGCAACGAGGAGAGAAGACGCAGCCCTCAGGCAAGTTCATGAGCGAAGGCGGGTTGCCGTGAATCGGCGTAAGCGGCTTCTTCTCATCGATAGCCTGCTCCGGGATGGAGCGGATAAGGCCCCAGGTGTAGGGGTGACGGCTCTCGTAGAAGATTTCCTCAGCAGTACCGAACTCGACAGGACGGCCGGCGTACATAACCATGATTTTGTCGGCCATATCGGCGACAACGCCCAGGTCATGGGTAATCATGATGATGGCGTTGCCGTTCTTCTCCTGCATTTCCTGCATGAGCTCGATAATCTGAGCCTGGATGGTAACGTCCAGGGCAGTCGTGGGCTCGTCGGCAATCAGAATATCGGGATCGCAGGCAAGGGCCATAGCAATCATGACGCGCTGACGCATACCGCCCGAGAACTGGTGCGGATACTCATTGACGCGCTTCTCGGGCTCGGGAATACCAACGAGGTCCAAAAGCTCGGTGGCGCGCTTGAGCGCCTCCTGCTTGGAGTAACCACGGTGCAGACGAAGGCCCTCACCCACCTGCTTGCCGATCTTATAGACCGGGTTAAGGGAGGTCATAGGATCCTGGAAGATCATCGCGATGTCGTTGCCGCGAATGTGCTGCATCTCTTCCTCGGTCATCTCAAGGATAGAACGACCGCGATAGCGAACGTCGCCGCCCTCAATCTTTCCCGGAGGCATCGAGATGAGGCCCATGATGGTCATGGCGGTCACGGACTTACCGGAGCCGGACTCACCGACGACACCCAGGGTCTCGCCGCGATCGAGCGTGTAGGAGACACCGTCGACAGCGCGAACAACGCCGTCCTCGGTGTGGAAATACATCTTAAGGTCATCGACTTCGAGCAGATGCTGGCCCTCGGGAACCGGCTGGTCCTTCAGGTCCACATAGTTCTTGTTCTTCTTCATCCTTATGCGTCCTTCATCTTGACGTCGAGGGCGTCGCGCAGACCGTCACCCAGCAGGGTGAAGGCGAGCACCGTCGAGAGAATTGCCAGACCGGGCATGATCATCATCCAGGGAGCGGTCAGAAGATACTGCTGGCCGTCCTGAATCATGGAGCCCCACGAAGGCGTAGGCGGGATAACGCCCATGCCGAGGAAGGACAGAGCGGACTCGGTCAAAATAGCGCCACCAATATTCATGGTCGCGTAGACCACGATGGAAGCAACGGAGTTCGGGAAGATGTGACGCATAACGATACGGGCATCGGATGCACCCATAGCGCGAGCGGCATCAACATAGTCGTTCTCTTTGACCGTCAGGATCGCGGACCGGAAGACACGCGCAATAGAAGGCCAGCCGAGAATACCGATGGCGATAAAGACGTTCTGGAGGCCACGGCCGATAACGGCGATCATAGCGACAACGAACAGCACGTACGGAAACGCCAGGAAGATATCCGCGCAGCGCATGATGATCGTATCCCAAATGCCGCCATAGAAACCGGCGAGGGCGCCCATGACCAGACCGATCACCGTGGAGATGGCAGTGGCCATGATGCCGACGGAAAGCGAAACGCGTGCACCGTAGATAACGCGGACGAGAATATCGCGACCAAGGGAGTCGGTACCAAACGGGTGATCGGCACACGGAGCCAGCAGCGAAGTCTCGGCCATGGTAGTCGAATCGGAAGCCGTCGGCGAACCGAGCCAGGGCTTAGCCCACAGATCGGCGGTCAGAGCAACCACAACGACGATGATAATCCAGCAGACACCGATAACGGCGAGCTTGTTCTTACGAAGACGCTTAAAAGCGTCGCCCCACAGCGTGCGGGACTTGGCGGGAGCAGATGCGGCCTTGGTGGCGGTAGCCTGCTCCTGAGACTGAGAATCAGTTTCCTGCATGAGACGTACCTCCCTTAGGCCTTATCCGACGGACCGCCAAGGCGGATGCGCGGGTCGAGGAATGCATAGCTAATGTCGACGAGCAGGTTGATCACCATGACGACGACAACGATGAGCGTAACGCCGCCCATAACGATGGGCCAGTCACGCATGCTAATGGCGCGATAGACCTCATAGCCGATACCGGGCCAGTTAAAGACCGTCTCGGTCAGGATGGCGCCCGAAAGCATGCCACCAAAGTCGACACCAATATAGGTAACGACGGGGATGAGTGCATTCTTAAGCGCATGCTTGACGATGATCGCGCGATTGGAGAGACCCTTGGCCTTTGCCGTACGGATGTAATCCTGGTTCATGACGTCAAGCAGCTGCGAGCGCATAATGCGGGCGGCATAAGCGGTCGAAACCGAAGCCAGCGTAATGGTCGGAAGCACATAGTGCATCCAATCCTGATACTGAGAGCTGGAACCGCCGGCACCCGAGATCGGCATGGAGATTGCACCGCCCGTAGCGTCCTTGAGGATGACGCCAAAGAACAGCTGAAGCAACATACCGAGCCAGAAGGCCGGGACCGCAACGAGGATCGACGTGGTGAGCGTTACCAAAATATCCCAGAAGGAATAACGCTTTACCGCCGAAATGATACCCGCACCGATACCCATAATTGCCTCGAGCACGATGGCGCACGCGGCAAGTTTGACCGTATACGGATACTTCTGGGCAAAGATTTCCGTAACCGGCAGCTTGCGCTGATACGAATTGCCCAGATCGCCATGAAGCAGGCCGTTCATGTAATACAAGTAACGGTCCACGAGCGACGTTTGAACGGGGTCGCCGTTCTCGTCAAGGATCGCGTTGCCGTCCTCGTCCGACTGGACCAGGTGATAGCGGACGCGAAGCTGAAGCTCCACCTCGGGGGACAGAGCCTTGTCTCCACCGATCAGCTTGATCGGATCTCCCGGCACGATATTCTGAAGGGCGAACAGAATCAGCGTAACGCCCAAAAATACCGGGATGAACTGAAGCACACGTTTAACGATGTACTTACCCATACCACTCCCCTATCTAGGGATTAACCTAAATGGGATGCCGATCGCCAGACCGGCATCCCAAAATTACCATCAGCCAGTTTACCCCAGGTTAGGGAGAACTGTATGTTTCCCATGAGGTCTACGTAAATACTTGACCCTCACGGAAGCTGCAAACTCTTAGGCGAGCTCAGCGGTACCCAGCTCGGCGTGCTTCTGCGGATCGACATAGAGGTGCTTGATGCGATCGGAGCCGACGATGGTGTGCGTGTAGAACATCACCGGGATGACCGGGCAGTCGGCAGCGACCATTGCATCGGCCTCCTGCATCTTAGCGACGCGCTCCTCGTCGTCAACAATAGTACGAGCCTCGTCGACCTTGGCGTCGAACTCGGGGTTGTTGTAACCGGAGCGGTTGTCGCCACCGAGGGAATCAGAGTGGAACAGCGGATACAGGAAGTTGTCCATAATCGGGTAGTCGGCAATCCAACCCAGACGACCGAACTGATAGTTAAAGTTCTGGTACTGCTCGAGCAAGGCAGACCACTCAGGGGTATCGGAGACAGCGGTAACGCCAACCTTGGCGAGGTCACCGATGATGGACTCCATGATCTCCTTGTGACCGCCGTCCTGGTTGTAGGAAAGGGTCACGCTAATGCCACGATCCCCGTTAGCGCCAGCGGGAGCAACCTTGTCGAGGTACTCGTTAGCCTTGTCGACATCGTAGGCGCAGAACTCCCATGCGCCCTCCTTGTAGCCATCGATGCCCGGAGGAACAATGCCGTCGGCAGGGGTACGGGTACCCTTGTAGATGGTCTTGCAGATGGCCTCACGGTTGATGGCCAGGGAGATGCCCCTACGCAGGTCGGCGTTGTTGAACGGCTCGGCCGTGGTGTTGCAGGTCAGATAGTACGTGGAAGGCTCGGCGCCGAGCAGCATGCGCTCGCCGTCACCCATGGTGTAGCCGTCCTTGGACACGCCGCGATCCTTCTTGGCGGCATCGATCTGAGCAACGGGAACGTCGCAGACATCGAGGTTACCGGCCTGGAACTCCTTGTAAGCAGTCTCCATGTCCTTGATGACCTGGAAGTGGATGCCATCGATCTTGGCCTTGTCGCCATAGTAATCGTCGAACTTCTTGAGGTTGATCTCCTGACCATCCTCCCACTTGCCGTCCATCATGAACGGGCCGTTACCGACCGGTGCAAGATAGAAGCTCTTGACATCGGACTCGGCGCACTCGGGAACCGGGGCCAGAGCCGGGTGAGAGGCGACGAAGGGGAAGTCGGCGTAAGCGGAAGACAGCTTGACGACGAGGGTCTCATCGTCGGGGCAAGTAACACCGCTGAGCTCGGTAGCGTTACCGGCAAGCAGGTCGTCATAGCCCTCGACCATAGAAAGGTGATAGGAGACCTCGGAAGGGCCGTACTCGGTAGCGATGGCCGACTTGGTGTTGACCAGACGCTCCCAACCGAGCTTGAAGGACTTGGAGGTAACGTCGTCACCGTTGTGGAACTTGGCCTTCTTGATCTTGAAGGTGAACTCGGTGGCGTCGTCGTTGGCCTCAAAGGACTCGCAAGCCAGCGGAACGATCTCGCCCTTCTCGGCGTCATAAGAGGTCAGAGCATCAAAGAGCTGGTACTCGACCTGAGTGCCCTGGTCCTCCTGGACGTTATAGGGGTCGATACAGACCGGGTTGTTGATGTAGAAGTTCAGCGTCGAACCGGACTCAGAACCGGAAGCGTCGCCGCCCTTCTTGCCGCATGCGGCAAGAAAAGCCATGGAGCTCGCAGCAAGGGTACCGCCGACAAAGGCGCGACGACCCATAACGGGCTGGTGGAACATAGAATCAGCCATGCCATCCTCCTTATGAGATAGGACAAAGTAAGTTCGGTCGGGCAACGTCAAGACAGCCCAATCGAACCATTCAAACGCGGTCCGCCGTTTTGGCTGGTTATACAAAGCGGACCAACGTATTGCAATACAGTAGCGCATTTTATGCACGATTTGGGGCTAATTCCGGTTAACGGTCGAGATTTTCTTTAGTTGGGCGAAGTATATGAGGATATTTTGACTCTGTTACAAATATGTAAACAAAAAGGGTCCCGCACTTGCGGGACCCTTTTCAAGTATTTATGCGGCTCGTGCTTAGTAGCCGACGATGCCCTGCGGGAAGAAGAACATGCACAGCACGACGCACACGGCAAACACGACAGCCATGATGACGGTCAGGCGGTCGAGGTTCTGCTCCATGACGCCCGTGGCAGAGCTGGAGTTATACAGCGAGCTAGCGATCATATCCGAAACGCCGGTGCCCTTACCGGAATGCATCAGGACGAGAATCGTCAGCGCCACGGCAGAGACAGCCCAAACGACAAACAGAAGAATCTGGAACGGACCCATAGATAAGCTCCTTAATAGAACAGTTTAAACTCCAGTACTGTACCACAATCCCCCGCTCTCCCCTACCTGCCACTCAAGGACGGGGTGGAAATGGCAGAAATACCAAAAAGGGGGTTGTCCGGTTGTGGACAACCCCCTTACTAGAAAACGGTATTTGTTTTCTCTTAGGCCTCGGTGGCGAGCACGCGACCCGTCATCTCGGCGGAAGGCTCAATACCAGCCATGGTGAGCATGGTCGGAGCGATATCGGAAAGACGGCCGTCCTCGATACCGGTGAGCTTGGCCTTCTCATCAACGATGATGAACGGCACACGGTTGGTGGTGTGAGCCGTGAACGGATGCTTGGAACCGTCGGAAGCAACGTCAAACATGTGGTCGGCGTTGCCGTGGTCGGCGGTGATCAGCGCAAAGCCACCCTTGGCGAGAATCGCCGGGACAACCTTGGACAGGGCATCGTCAACAGCCTCAACGGCCTTAACGGCAGCGTCGAAGACACCGGTGTGACCAACCATGTCGCAGTTCGCGAAGTTCACGATGTAGAAATCAGCGCGATCCTCGTTGATGGCGGCGACAAGCTTCTCGGTAACCTCGGGAGCGCTCATCTCGGGCTGCAAATCGTAGGTAGCGACCTTGGGGGAAGCGACGAGCACACGCTCCTCGCCCTCCTTGGGCTCCTCGATGCCACCGTTGAGGAAGAACGTCACGTGGGCGTACTTCTCGGTCTCGGCGGTGTGCAGCTGCTTCAGGCCATTGGCGGCGATAACGTCGGCCAGGACGTTCTCGGGGAACGTCTTGGGGAAGGCGACCTCGACGTCAAACGTCGGATCGTACTCGGTCATCGTCACAAAGT
>CABUAL010000092.1 GCA_902489515.1 uncultured Collinsella sp.
CGCCCACCGCATCGCGCATATCCACGACATCGAGCTCCCTCCCGACTTCGACGAGCTTGTCTACTCACGCCGCCTGATGCTTCACATGCTCTTTGGAGCGAACCCGTCCACCTTTGCGCGCATCTATACCGCCAAGGATGCCGCATGAGCGCGAAGAAGCCACCCCACTTTGCAGGCCCGGGTCGTCGCAAGAAGCTCATCGTTGCCTGCTTGGCCATCGTCTGTGCCCTTGTCGCCGTAGGACTATACGCTTGGCAGTCGCAGCCCGTACCCGAGGCGGGCGCTTCGGTTACGACGGCCGAGGGCAAAACGCGTCAGGAAATCCAAGATGAGCTCGACGCCATCGTCCGCGACAACATGATGACGATTTCGGTCGCACCGGTCGCTCAGCTGCAGGAGGACGGCAAGCTGCGCGTCAACGTGCAAAACGTCCAAGACAATAAATTTCCCCAGCGATTCCGCGTCATCCAAAACGACGAGACCATGTACGAATCCGGTGTGGTCGAGACCGGCAAAACGGTCGAGACATGCCCCGCCGGCGACATCGAGGAAGGTGAGGCGTATATCGAGATCCAGGCGCTTGACGCCAAGACCTATGACAGCCACGGCAACCCGACGCGCGTCAAGGTACGGGTTGAGCAAACCGAGAACTAGCTTTCCGGCCGACGCGGCACCGCACGCAATTCACCAGCATTCGTCCAATCATCGCGGGGACGGCCCGCGGCGAATAGAAAGGAACGACCATGGACATCACCAGGAACATGAACGGAGCCAGAGCGCTCGTCGTGGGCGCAGGACTCGCGCTCGCGCTCGCAATGGGCGCCGCCCCGACGCCAGCTATGGCGGCCGGGCGCGTTGGAACCACGAAGGTAATGGTCAGGACCGAGATCGACAACGTTGAGTTCAAAGTTCCGACGGTTATTCCCTTCGTCGCCAAGGCCGACGGCACGCTTCAGGGCCCCTCAGAAGACGCGACCACCATCGACAATCATTCGGCCTACGGCATCCATGTCACCAACATGAAGATCGACGCCATGAACACCTGGACCATTGCCGCCGACGCCAAGGCCGGAACCGCGCAGAACTCCATCGACTTTAAGGTCGGCCCCGACGGCGCACTCCAGAACGCCAGCGCCGCAATGCAGGGGACGGGCCTCGATCTTTCCAAGAATGCGGCCTTCGACATGGGCTACCAGGGCATTGCCGGCGGCACGGACAAAATTAAGCTCAAGACAAGCGGAAACGTCGCCCGCGTCACGCGCGACATCTTCCACGTAACCGGCGAAGGCGATCAGGTTGCAACGATCACCTGGACGGTCGAGCCCGGTGCGCACACGGCATAAGGCCGTCGCCCTGGCCGCCGCCGTCAGTATCCTAGCGTTTGCGCCAGCCATGGCCTTTGCCCAGCAAGAACAGGCGCAGGCCGCCACGCAAGTGACGGTCGACCTCTCGGAGCTCGACCGCGGCAACCGCGAGGAACCGTTGGCGCAGACAGACGACAGACGATGGCTCTTGGCAGCAGGCGCCACGGCAGCAGGCGCGGGAACCGCCGGCCTCGGTCTGCACATCAAACGCAGCCAGAAACAAAACATGAACAGGCCGCACTAAATTAGCTAAGGAGACCCCATGGCATCGAAGAACCTTTTGCTCGTCGTCGCACTCTGCGGCGCGCTCGCAACCGGAACGCCTGTCGCCGCTTGGGCGACTCCCGTCATGGCAGGCTCCTTACCAGCAGCCCTAAGCTCCGCACCAAATCCGTCGAGCGCCATTGCGTGCAAGCGTTTTTCGATCGCACAGGCCGCAATCTCAACCTCGGGATGCCTTCGTCGTAATACGGACGGCTCGATAGTCGTGGATATCAATCGTTCGAACAAGGCAAACGGCTCCCAGGCGGGGTGCGCCGTCTGCACGTGGCGCTCGGTTGTGCTCGATGCAGATGGCGATCCATGCAATTTAGAGCTGCGCATCGACATCGCTTCGGTCGATGACTCGGCGAACGGAGCGAAGGTCGCCTTCGACGGTGCGTTTTTCGAGAAAGGAGGCGGTATATGTCTGGGCTGCGCCGCCGCGAATGCAGACGACACGCAGCCCACCCTCTCATTCACGGCATCGTTGCGGCTGACCAAAGCCGGTACCGATGCCATCGCGGCGGGAGAAGCGTCCCTGCTGTTCTACGCCGTCAGTACCAAAGACACAGACGCTCATTTCGAGAAGCCATCCGGATCACTCAGCCTTACACGAGGGATAGAGGCAGGCCCTATTGAAATCGATGCCCGCGCGCAAAGCAGGCAACGCATTCTTGCCGACCCGGCGCTTCTCGAAATGGAGTGGAACGGATCCGGAGCCATCGGAATTCTCCCCTCCGCGTTTGACGCCAAGACGCTCCCCTCAAACGACGAACCCATCAACGCAACCATACAAGAAGAGAGCGCGGACAAAGAAGCAGGTGCGGGCGACACGCCGTCGCCGACAAACAGCGCCCCAGCTTCTTTCGAAGCACCGAATGAGCCCGTTACCGATCCAAACGATCCCGAGCTCGCGGACAGGCTGGGGCTTGCTGATCCTCAAGAGATCGATGAAGGTAACTGTTGCGTGCTTGCCGCACTCGACCACACAGAGGTCATCGACGCTGCGAACATCGAAGTTGCCGCCGCCAATCAGCCCGTCCGCAAGTCGGCTATCATCGCATTTCCCGAATCCATCGAAGTCGTCTTTTTGCCATCGGGCGAGGTCGTGGCCCCAACACTGCTCACCTTGTTGGGCGCCAAGAATACTCGAAACGAAATTAAAAAGGTCACGGTTGTCGACCCTGCAACCACCGCCAAGCTGCGTCTATATGCCGTTGCTCCAGATGGAGGCAAGACCTTGGAATTCGATGGCGACACACTCCTAGCCTGGCGGCGTCTGGACATTATGCAAGACGTCTCGTATCAGATCGAACTCGAAGGGTTTGATCGTGCCCGCGATGCCAATATCATCGCCGCGGCTATTGAATTCCCGCAGCGGCTTATGACACTGCGCTTTGAATACTATCCCTATGTCCCGACAACCACCTGAGGCTTAAATGCTGCGCATCATTCCTAACACCACTTATATAACGTATTAGATGAGTCGCGATGTGCCTCGCATTTCGTTCTGCTACGATTGCCACGTTGGCATCAATACAGGAGGGCTCATGCCGGGCTTGGGAACAATCATCAACGTTGTGCTTTTAGTTGCGGGCGGTCTTTTGGGATTAGCGGGCGGCCGCTTCATTACACCGCGCATCCAAGACACGCTCATGAAAGCATCGGGGCTGTGCGTCCTGTTTATCGGCCTGGGCGGCACCATGCAAAAGATGCTCATCATCGATGGAAAGGCGCTAGCGACCACCGGTACCACCATGCTCATCGTCTCATTTGCGCTCGGTTCGCTCATCGGCGAGGCCATCAACTTGGAGGCCGCCATCGAGAACCTTGGCGAATGGCTCAAGCGAAAAACCGGCAGCGAGGGTGACAACGAGTTCACCAACGCCTTTGTCTCGACATCGCTCACGGTGTGCATCGGCGCCATGGCCATCGTGGGCTCGATTCAGGACGGTCTGCTCGGTGACTGGTCAACGCTTGCCTTGAAAGGCGCATTGGACTGCATCATCGTCTGCACCATGACGGCGTCGCTTGGCCGCGGCTGCATTTTCTCCGCCCTGCCCGTCGCCGTGTTCCAGGGGACGATCACGTTGTTTGCCGGCGCGCTCTCCCCCATCATGACCACGGCAGCCCTCGACAGCCTTTCGCTCGTAGGCTCCATGCTCATCTTCTGCGTCGGCGTCAACCTCATCCGTCCTCAGACCTTCCGCACGGCCAATATGCTCCCCTCCGTCGTCATCGCCGTCATCTACGCCCTCCTGTTCTAAATCTATCAACGCAGCGGTATCTCGAACATCTGTTTGATGCTGTGCTATGATATGAGGTCACCGTAGCTGCGTTAGGAGAGGAGAAGCGGTGGCCGACCAGGACATCAAGATGCTCATCGAGCGCATTATGGCCGAGGCCCGGACCCATCAGTCCACCCGCTTCTCAAACGAAATCTACGCAGACGAGCCGATTCTCAAAACCGGCCGACAGATGCAGAATTTCCTCCCCGACCAGTACCGTAAAATGCGCGAGATATCGCGCTGGCAGGATGACCCCAAGGGCGGTGCGGGCCGCTGGCTTTCGGAAGCCGAGCTTTTTTACCGCCAGGGCCTGCTGATGGCCGATTTTGAGGACGACTGTCCCTACAACGGCACCTTTAAGTCGTACTTTCCCACCTACAACGCCATGAGCGACCGACAGCTGCGCGGCTACTTTACCTGGCGCGCCCAAGTGCGCCGCGGGACCGTCGAGGAAACGTCTACGTCCTTTGCCTTTCTGTATCTCTATGAGCTGATTTGCGGCATCGGCGTAGATAATCCGCTCGATGGTTTTAACAAGATCAAGGCCTTTTGGGATGCCTACCGCGCCTTTGAGCCCAGCATCGACCGGTTTGCACGCGTGTGGTTGCAGGACTACGCCGTGTTCCACGGGCTCGACCCCAAGCTGCTTCGTGATTCTAAAACCGTCATGTTCGATAACGCCCTTATCGAGCTGCGGCGCGCGGCACGAGACCTTGCACCAGCACCGGCACCGTCCGGCCAGACCCCCAAGCGTCGCAAAACCTCCGAGCCCACGCTCCCCCTTCCGCCCGATGAGGTGCGCGAGGAGCGACTCATGACCGCCATCAACGCCCTCTCCACGTACAACCTAAGTAACTCGCGGCTCGACCGCAGCCACCACCGCGATCTGCGCCACGTGGCATGCGCCGTGTATGTCCGCATGGCGCGCTACTATGACACGCACCGAAAGACCGGCATCGTAGCGAGCTTGTTTGGGGAGGAGACGGCCATGCCCTACACCATGTTTGCCTCGGCCGTATTCTTTGCGCCCGAGCGCCACGAGGACTGCGAATACCGCCTGGATCCTATCCATATCTACCGTTGCCAAAACGGCTTTTGGGAATGCATGCGTATCCATGGCAGCAGGCAAAAGAGCAGCAAGCTCGGTGAAATGATGCGCGCCTGCGACCAACGCCTGCGCCTGGCGCTGGACCCCGCCCATCCCCTTAAGGAAGAAAAGGTCCCCAAATATCTGGCCAAGATTATCGATGACGAGATTGTGGCATGGCTTTCGTGGGACGCCGCACACCAGCCCGTCAAAATCGATATCGATCTGAGTCAGCTGGGGCACATTCGGAACGCCGCTGCGCAAACGCGCGAAGCGCTTTTGATCGATGAGGAACGCGAGGACGGCGCGTCCGCAGAAGCCGAGGCAGCGGACTCAGGGCAACCGGAAGCCGGGCCCGTAGCCGACGCGATTGTCGAGGCGGTCGCGGCACCCATTCGGCAGGACGAGACCGACGAGCCAACCATATCCACCGAACAGTTTGGTGTCGTGGCACCGCTTCTCGCGCCGACGCCCGCGTTCGCAGCTGTTGCGCCCGCTGACGCCACGAACGAACTCACGCCTGCCGCAGACGCCTATCTCCGCGCGCTGCTCGAGCACAACGCAGTACAGGCGGAATCGGCGGTAGTGCAATCGGGGCAGAGCGAGGACATGCTCGTCGACAGCATCAACGAGGCGCTCTTTGACCTGGTGGGCGACACCGTAATTGAATTTAGCGCGGCAGGGCCGCAGATTATCGAGGACTACGAAGCAGACGTGAGAGGATACCTAGACCATGAGTGATACCGCATCCGCAGCGCCCCGTGTACCCAAACGCGTCGCCGCCGTTATCCTTAACTCGCTCAAGGGCGGCGTGGTCCCGCGCATCGGCCTTCCCTATATCACCGTGGGTCGCGAGGTCGAGATTCGCGCCCTGCTCACCGATTTGAGTCTCATCGCCGATGGCGGCGCGAGCTTCCGCTTCTTAGTCGGTCGCTACGGCGCCGGCAAGAGCTTCTTGCTTCAGACCATCCGAACGCATGCCATGGGCGAGGGATTCGTCGTCGCTGATGCCGACCTTTCCCCTGAGCGCCGCCTGCAGGGCGGTCAGGGACAGGGCCTTGCCACCTACCGCGAGCTCATCCGCAACATATCGACCAAGACGCGCCCTGAGGGCGGTGCGCTCAACCTTATTCTGGATCGCTGGGTCGCCTCGTGCGCCGACGTCGACGAGTCGGTCGTCAATGCCCAACTGGCCCCGCTCGAGGAGATGGTCCACGGCTTCGACTTCACCCGCATGCTCCGCCGCTACCGCGCGGCCGTATCCGAGGGCGACGAAGAAGCTATGAGCCGCGTGACCAAATGGATTCGTGGCGAGTACCGCACCAAGAGTGAGGCACGCGCCGAGCTGGGCTCCTCGACCATCATCAGCGATGACGACTGGTACGACTACGTTAAGCTCATTGCGCGCTTTTTGGTCTGCAGCGGCTACAAGGGCATGCTGGTGCTCATCGACGAACTCGTGAATCTGTACAAGATTCCCAACGCGATCACGCGCCAATACAACTACGAGAAGATCCTGACTATGTACAACGACACGCTCCAGGGCAAGGCGCAGTACCTGGGCATGATCATGGGCGGCACGCCAACCTCCATCGAAGACCGCCGCCGCGGCGTGTTCTCCTACGAAGCTCTGCGCAGCCGACTCGCTCAGGGTCGCTTTGCGCGAGATGATCTCAAAGACATGCTCGCGCCCATCATCCGCCTGCAGCCGCTCACCTACGAGGAGCTGCTGGTGCTCATCGAAAAGCTCATGCAGATCCATGCCGGCTACTTTGGCTGGACGCCCACGCTTACCGAGAACGACTTGGTGAACTTTCTCAAGATTGAGTTTGGCCGCGTGGGAGCCGATACGCACCTGACGCCCCGTGAGGTCATTCGTGACTTTATCGAGCTGCTCGATATCCTGTGTCAGAACCCCGATGCAAATGTGGCCGAGTTGCTGCAAAGCGTCGGCGGCGACGCGCTGGCGCCGGCAGCCGCAACAGGCGACGCCGGCACCGCAGGCGGCGACCGCAACTTCGCCGAATTCATCATCTAACCTGCCAAAAAGGGACAGGTTTATTTTGGCAGGTTTTATCTGGGCAAACGTCGAGGCAGTAATGCAGCAAGCCACTGCCCACCGCATTGAGAGATTCGTTTTTGAAAGGAGGCCCCGTGAACGCCTTTGACCGCTACGCCCCGTTTATCCAAGACTTCATCTACTCCCACGATTGGGAGAGTCTACGCTCCATCCAGGTTGCAGCAGCTGATGCCATCTTTAACACTCAGGACAATGTGCTCCTGACGGCATCCACGGCTTCCGGCAAAACCGAGGCAGCCTTCTTTCCCATCCTGACCGAGTTTTGGGAGAACCCGCCCGCGAGCGTTGGCGCCCTCTACATCGGCCCCCTCAAGGCACTCATCAATGA
>CABUAL010000093.1 GCA_902489515.1 uncultured Collinsella sp.
CCATGGTCTACACGTCCCTCCTTACAAACGTTCCTTCGTGGTTATACGAGCAGCGCGCATGCGCGGCCTGAGCCGACGCCGGGTCGACGGCGGCAACGTTGCCCGCCTCGAGCTCGCGCAGGCGCTCGGCGATGCCGGCCTCCACGCGATCGAGCAGGGCATCGAAGTCCATGCTGCCGCCCTCGCCCGGGAAGCCCTTCTTGAGGCCCGGGATGCGACCGTCACCGCGCTCTTCCTCGAGCAACTCGGCGCTCGCCGCACCGCGCAGCGCGGGCTTGCCGCCCTTGGTCGAAAAATAGAGCGCTGCACGGGTATCCAAGCCCAGTGCCCGACGCATGGCCTGCGCGTAGATGAGCGTTTGGGTATGGGGCGGCAGCCAGCGCGGGTCGTCGATGGGAGCCTCGCCCGTCTCCTCGTCACGCACCGTGGGGTCGGCAAGCTTAAACTCCTCAACGCCCGAACGATGCTTGTAGTCGATTACCACGGCGCGGTTCTCGGCGTCCACATCCACGCGGTCGATGCGCCCGCCGAGCGGCCAACCGGCATACTCGACCTTAAGCTCATTAAAGGCGAACTCAAGGTAGCGTGGCGCAAAGGGGGCAAGTGCCTCGGACTCGTAGGCGAGCACGCCTTCCAGCTGCGGCAGAATCTCGGCCACCTGACGTTCCTCTACCGGAGAGAGCGGCACGAGCGGACCCTCGGCACCGCGCTTGCCGGCGTGCTCGGCCAAGGTCTCGTCAAAGACCTCGCGCAGCAGCTCCTGTGCGCGCGGCAGGTTCTCGGGCGTCACGCGCTCCATGCCCTCTTGGGGCAGACGGGCATGCAGATGCTCCAGCACGTCGTGGACAAAGTTGCCTTTCTCCATGTTGCCAAAGCCCGCGTCGATAGACTGGGGCTTGACGCGATACGACACGAACCAGCACAGTGGGCAGGTAGAATAGGCCTCGATCTGCGAGGCGGACGTCAGACGCGGCACGAGCGGCGCGTCCTCGCCCTCGCCATCGCGACGGCGCAGGACCAGATACGGAATGGCTTCATCGCTCAGATGCTGAGGAGCTTCGCAGGTCACGCGCTCGCGCCTAAAACCTTCGCCTGCAGCGGGATCAAAGTCGGCGATGATATCGCCCTCGCCCACGCGCGTGGGCTTGGCAGCGCCAGCGGCCTCGGCATGTGCCCGCAGCTCGGTCCATACGGCTGCCGGGTAGCACTCGCGCGCCTGGCGATCGTGCGTCACGCGGGCGAGCGCGACCGGACCGCTCGCCGCCTGCATCGCACGGCCAAAGCGCACGCGCAACAGGGCGGCGGGCTCCAAAGACACGCCGTCGCGGCGCAGCTCGGCCGTCAATGTGGCAAGCGGGCCCTCTTCGTGCGAAAGCGGATAGCTGTCCAGGTCGACATCGGCAAACAGCACGGCATCGTAGCCGCCAGGACGCAAAACCGACGCATCGGCAAGCGACACGAAGCGCACTTGTGCCCGTGGCGTGCGATCGACCTCGTAGGTCGCGTAATCGTAAGCGGTACTGCGCTTGTCCACCTTGGTTCGAACGCCGTCGAGAACCGGCACGGTCGCGGCCTGCGACACGTCGAGTGCGCGAGCATCGTTCATAAGGATGTCGATGACATGACGCAGCAGAGCCGTCTCTGCCTGGCGACGGGCCTGGCCGTCAAGGCCGCCTAGGGCGCGATCGGGCAGCGCCTCGGCAACGGCGAGCATGGCCTTGAGCGCCGTCACGGGTTTGTCGCGCCACAGCGCCTGAAACACGTCCGAGACCACGCATGGCACGTTCTTAAACCAGTTATCTTCGCTAGCGGCCTTGCGGGCGCCCCTCACCTGGCCCTGCACGCTCTGCAGCAGGCTCTTGACGCCCGCAGTGGTTTTGTTGCGCGACAGGCGCATGTTCTTGTCGAAGCCGCGGGCGCTCGCGGCGTCGGCACCCGGAAGCGGGCTATAAATCCAGTCGGTAAGCTCTGAAGCGGGCCACCACTCGGTCTTGGAAGCGGTGCCCTCGTCGGCGGCTTTCATACGCTCGATCAGGTTGGCGAGCGCCGTAAACTGCCTGCCCGCGATGGACTGGGAAAACGCCGTGAACTCAGTCTCATGCTTATGCGGACGCAATTGATGATCTGGAACAGCTGGGGTGCCCGGGCAGAAACAACGAGCACGCGCACGGGGTCGGCAGAAGCGCCGTCGACCTCGGAACCCCGGCACGTTTTTACCAGATCATCAATTGCGTCCGCATAAGCATGAGCACGGGCATGGGGGCCAGCGACCTCAATAAAGGCAGGCTGAGCGGCGGTCCCGTAAGCGGCATCAGACGCGCCGACACCCTCCCCTAGCGGCGCGATCTCAAACAACACATCGCGGGCATCAAATGCCGTGGCAAGCTCCTCGCGCATCGCCGCCTGCTCGCGGGCAAGCAGCACGACGACCTCTCCCCCATTGTTCGCCACGGCAGACAGCAGCTCGAGCAGACCGTGCGTAAACGACGTGATACCGCGCACGCATACGGCGCGAGTGCACGCCGGCAGGCTATCGGCCAGGACACTGGTCATAATGTCAGCTGCCTCGCAGGGCTCAACCATATCTCGACGGTCCAAACCGCCCGCGTAGGCGCGCAAAAGCTCGAACACACGAGCCTCGGCATCGCTTTTTGGCTCAGGCTGGCAGTTGTCGCCACGGCATCGTTCGGCACCCGTCCCCGCAACGCCCGGCAACACGTCGCGGGCCATGCGCGCGAGCATGCGCACTGTGCCCTGGCTGCGCGAAAGCGGCTGCAGGTCGGCATCGTCGAGACGCGTGACCATGTCCGAGAACAGCATCTGGCGCTGCAGGTTGTCGACGAAACCGCGCCCGTCGCCCAAAAGCTCCCAAAGCGAGCGAAGCCACGATGTAGACGTCTTGTAGTCGATACCCAGCGAAACGCCGGCTTCCGCCGCATCATGACGGCACAGGTCGAGCTCGGCAAACGTAGGTGCCAGCAACACGGCACGCCCGTGGCGGACAATAAGGTCGGCAAGCAGCGCCGACTCGGCATCGCTCAAATCCGTGCCGGCATTGGTGGTATAGATTCGAACAGGCATGGTCCTCCGCTCAAACTGTTCGCAATAATCAATGCATCCATCCTACCCGCCCACGCGGACACATTGCCACCACAGCTCCATCTTTTGGTACAAAGCAACCTGACCCCAACGAACCAGCCGATTGCGGGCATATAAAAACCGCCCCCGGAGGAGCGGTTTTGCACAATTCGTTTTTGTCGCCGGCCTACTCGCCATCCTCCAACTTAATGAGGATCTTGCGGTAGCCACCGTACTCGCCGTTCAGCGCCTTTGAAACGCGGCTCACCGTAGTGGACGAAGCGCCGGTACGGGCCTGAACCTCAACATAAGGCTCGCCCTCGTCCAAATAGCGCGCAACCTGCAAACGCTGAGAAAGGTCGCAAATCTCGCGCGGCGTGCAGATATCGGTCAAAAACGCTTGGATATCCTTCTCGTCGTCCAAAAGGCTAAATGCGTGGACCAGCTGCTTGACATCAGGCTTGTCAAACATGTTCTCGATATTCATCGATCACCGCCAAACCCGCCAAAAGGCATCGAAGTTGATACTGACATCGGGCATCGTTCGCCCGTTCTATGCAATAGGGCAACGCCTGTGGCTTTTGCCCGTAGCAGTGTAGCACACCACCAAACTAAAGCGACAAGACTCTCTGCCAGCGGCGCGTTTTTCAGGACGAACGCCGTTTAGAAACCATATGCGCACGTAAGCTCCACGAATATTTGAGACAATGGGCGCCCAAACACCGCGGCGCGCCCGCGCAACCATCCAAGTCGCCGCCGCAAGCCGCTTCACGCGACGCCAGCAACCCCGGCGCAAGAAAGGATTCACGCCATGCGCTTTATGCTTAACTGGCTCTTCACCTCGATCGCCATCGCGATCGCCACGTTCCTCGTCCCCGGTATCCAACCCTTCGGCTTTGCCGAGGCTTGGGTCTGCTTTGCCTTCGTGGGACTGTTCCTCAACATCGTCGACTCGCTCGTCAAGCCGTTCCTGACGGTCATCTCGCTGCCGCTCACTATTATCACGCTTGGTATTTTTCAGCTCGTAGTCAACAGCTTTATGCTCGAGCTGGCCAGCTACCTGTCGGTCAATCTGCTGGGCGCGGGTATCTCCATTGCCGGCTTTGGATCGGCCTTTATGGGCAGCATCCTGGTATCCATCATGCGCAGCATTCTCGACAGCATCGCCGAGGGCTAGAACTGTTCAATACGAACCGTCATATCGACCCAAAACGAAGGCCGCCCATCGCAAAAAATGGGCGGCCTTCTTATTTGTCAAGTCTCAAAGGACGAGAGAATCTACCATTTCTACCCCGTCCCCAAATGCAGGTGTGGGTTAGATGACATAGTCGTAGCCATGGTTGGGAGCGACAAGTTGATCGAGCGTCACACCGTCGAGGTAGTCGTTGATGAGCTTGTCCAGGTTCTTCCACACGTCGAGCGTGGGGCACTCGTCCGAACGCGAACAGCCCTTGCAGTCGCCGTCCAGGCATGCGACCGGTGCTAGGCTGCCCTCGGTCAGACGCAAGATCTCGCCCACCGTGTACTGCTCGGGCGGGCGCGTGAGCACGTAGCCGCCGCCCTTGCCACGCATACCCGAGAGCATGTTGGCGCGCACGAGCGTAGCCAGAATATTCTCGAGGTACTTCTCCGAAATACCCTGACGCGCCGCAATCTCTTTAAGCGGGATACGGCCTGTCGCCTGGTGCTCGGCCAGGTCGACCATAACGCGCAGGGCATATCTGCCCTTAGTAGAAACCAACATATATAGTGCTGCCTTTCGGTCATTTAGTCCGTAGAAATTCTAGCCGAAAAATTGGTTTTGAAAATACCCGTTCCGGTCAAGATGGTTAATCGACTCGTAATAATCTTCTATTTCCTATTGTGTTACTAGGCTTTACTGTCTACTATGCTTGCCAACAGCAAAACGAACAACCCATAAGGTTTGTGGGTTTCGCTGCTATACACACCGTAAAACCACACGGTATCCAGTCATTTGAACACTTTGGAGGTTCACCATGAGCAATGTTTACACGTCCATCGATCAGCTTATCGGCCACACTCCGCTTCTGGAGCTCACTCACTTTGAGGCCGATGAGGACCTCAAGGCCCGCGTGCTCGTCAAGCTGGAATACTTCAACCCCGCCGGATCCGTCAAAGACCGCGTCGCCAAGAACATGATCGACGAGGCCGAGAAGGCCGGCAAGCTCGTGCGCGGCGGCGACTATACCATCATCGAGCCCACGAGCGGCAACACCGGCGTCGGCATCGCCTCGGTGGCGGCTGCCCGCGGCTACAAGGTGATCATCACCATGCCCGAGACCATGTCCGTCGAGCGCCGCAAGCTTATGCAGGCATACGGCGCACAGCTCGTGCTCACCGACGGCTCCAAGGGCATGAAGGGCGCCATCGCCAAGGCCGAGGAGCTGCAGAAGGAGACCCCCAACAGCATTATCGCCGGCCAGTTTGTGAACCCCGCCAACCCCGCCATCCACAAGGCCACGACCGGCCCCGAGATCTGGGATGACACCGACGGCGAGGTCGACATCTTCGTCGCCGGCGTTGGAACCGGCGGCACCGTGACCGGCGTGGGCGAGTTCCTCAAGGAGCAGAACCCCGAGATTAAGGTCGTCGCCGTCGAGCCCGCCACCTCCCCGGTGCTCTCCAAGGGCCAGGCCGGCCCGCACAAGATCCAGGGCATCGGCGCCGGCTTTGTGCCCGACGTCCTCGACACCCAGGTCTATGACGAGATCATCCCCGTCGAGAACGACGACGCCTTTGCCACCGGCCGTGCCGTGGGCCACAAGGAGGGCGTGCTCGTGGGCATTTCGTCCGGTGCCGCCGTGTGGGCCGCACTGCAGCTGGCCAAGCGCCCCGAGAACGAGGGGAAGACCATCGTGGCCCTGCTTGCCGACACCGGCGAGCGTTACCTGTCCACGGCACTGTTCCAGGACTAAGGGCCTGTCGCCCATAGGTTGAGCCCACGGACGAGCCGGTCTCCTCTCTCCCGGCAGCCTGAGCCCATCCAATCAGGGTGTCCCACGAGACGTCCGAACTTGCTACAATGTCTGCGGCGCGGAACCAGCCTCCCGCGCCGCTTTTCTTTTTTGGCCACATGCCACCAAGGAGAACCTCCCCATGCACAACAAGCGCGTGCTCGTCGCCATGAGCGGCGGCGTCGATTCCAGCGTGACCGCGTACCTGCTCAAAAGCCAGGGCTACGAATGCGTCGGCGCCACCATGCGCCTCACCTGCCCCGCGCCCGATCCCGTCACGGGCATGAGTAAGGTCGACCGCGACATCGCCGATGCAAAGGCTGTCGCCGAGCGCCTGGGGATGCCCCACCATGTGCTCGACCTGCAGCAGGCCTTCGACCGCAACGTTATCGAGCGCTTCGTGACCGCCTATCAGGAGGGGCTGACGCCCAACCCATGCATCATCTGCAACCGCCACATTAAGTTTGGCGCATTGCTGGATGCGGCGCTGGATATGGGCTGCGACTACATCGCCACGGGCCACTACGCCAAAACGAGCCAGGCGTCCGACGGAACCTGGCAGCTGTACCGCGGCGAGGACCCCAAAAAGGACCAGAGTTACTTTTTGTATTCGCTTACGCAGGAACGCCTGGCGCACACGATCTTTCCGCTGGCTGGGCTGGACAAAGAGCGCGACGTGCGCCGCATTGCCGCCGAGCAGGGCTTTACCAACGCCAAGAAGGCCGAAAGCGAGGACATCTGCTTTATTCCAGACGGTGACTACGCGGGCTATATCGAGCGCCGCTGCGGACATCCCGCTGCACCGGGCGACATTGTGTGGCGCGACGGCAGCGTGGTCGGGCGCCACAACGGTGCGCTGCGCTACACCATCGGTCAGCGCAAGGGCCTGGGCGTCGCGATGGCGCATCCCGTGTACGTAACGGGCGTCGACGCCGACAGCAGCACCGTGCATCTGGGCGAGGCCGAGGACCTAACGGCCACAGCGCTCACGGCCAACGACTGGATCTGGAGTGCCCCCGCCGACCGCATGGAGGCAGAACTCGATGCCGGCGGCATTCGCGTGGGCGCCAAGTACCGCTACCGTCAGAAAGACCAGGCAGCAACCCTTACGCGCGGCGAAGACGGGCAAATGCTGCTAACTTTTGACGAGCCGCAGCGCGCCATCGCCCCCGGCCAGGCTGTCGTCGTCTACCGCGGCGACGTCGTCCTCGGCGGCGGCACCGTGACTGCCGCCATCAAGTAGTCCCATCCCCTTCATAAGTTGCGGTGAAATAGGGACTGTTTAAA
>CABUAL010000094.1 GCA_902489515.1 uncultured Collinsella sp.
GGCTTGATGATTCGCACGCCCCAGGGCCGCCAGGCAACGCTTCGCCGCGGGAACGCGAGCCGATCTCGAGTGCACTGGCATGGTCGATCGTCACACCCAGAATGGTCGCCGAGCGTGTCACAATCTGGGCGAGCTCCTCGACGGTGTAGTAATCCAGGCGATACGAAATGCCAAAACGGTCGCGTAGTGGGCCGGTCAACATGCCCGAGCGAGTCGTTGCCGCTACCAGCGTAAACTTGGGGATATCCAGGCGAATCGAGCGCGCCGCCGGACCCTTGCCAATCACGATATCGAGGGCAAAGTCCTCCATCGCGGGGTACAGGACCTCCTCGACCGAACGGTTGAGGCGGTGGATCTCGTCGATAAACAGCACATCACCCGGCTGCAAGTTAGTAAGGATGGCCGCCAGGTCGCCCGTGCGCGCGATGGCGGGGCCACTCGTGGTCTTAATCTGAGCGCCCAGCTCGTTGGCGATAACGGTGGCCAGCGTGGTCTTGCCCAGGCCCGGAGGACCCGAGAAAATCACGTGGTCGAGCGTCTCGCCACGGCTCTGCGCCGCTTCGATCAACACGCGCAGACTCTGCTTGATGTGCTCCTGGCCACAGTAGTCGTCCAGGCGCTGGGGGCGCAAAGTGCGGTCGACATCGAGGTCCTCGGGCGTTAGCTCCGAGCCCACCATGCGCTCGCCGTGCGCCATGGATGCCGCCGGCGAGTTACCGGGCGTCGCCCACAGGTCCTGAGAGTCATCGGCTTCCCACATCACGCATCCATTCCGAGTCGCTTAAGCGCCGCGCCGAGCAGATCCTCGACACGCATATTCTGCCCATCATACCCGCTCAGGGCAACATCGGTCTCCTGCGGGCTAAAGCCCATGGAAAGGAGCGCCGCACGGGCATCATCGATGGCCGAGGGAGCAGCAGCGGGCACGGGCATCGCAACCTGGCCGGGAATCACGTCGACCGGCACAAAGCCCTTATCCTTGGCAAAGGTGCTCTTGAGTTCCAGGATCAGGCGCTGAGCTGTCTTTTTGCCCACACCGGGTACCTTGGCCATGCCCTTGTCGTCCTCGGCCATCACCAGCGAATACAGCTGCCCCACGGTATAGGTGGAAAGCACGGCGAGCGCCAAGCGCGGGCCAACGCCCGAGACGGACACGAGCCGATCGAACATCGTGCGCTCATCCTTGGAGGAAAAACCGAAAAGTGTCATGGCGTCCTCGCGCACCTGCATACGCGTATAGAGGCGGACCTCGCCGCCGGGCGTCGGCAACGTGGCCGCAGTGCTGCCCGAGATGCCGAGCTCAAAGCCAACGCCCGACACATCGACGACAGCAGAGCTCATCGTGGCCTCGACAAGCGTTCCATGGAGCTGGGAAATCATCAGTATCCGGTTCCTCTCTGTTGATAGAACTCGCCACCGGTGAGGGCGCGGGTGCGGCTGAGGTTTACGTGGCAGATGGCGCAGGCCAGGGCATCGGCGGCATGGTCGGGATGCGGGTCGTGGTCGAGCTGCGTGAGCGTGCGCACCATGTAGGCGACCTGCCGTTTGTCCGCGGCGCCGGTGCCCACAACAGCCTGTTTGATCTGCATGGGCGTGTACTCGCCAATCTCGAGCGCGCATTCCGAAAGCGCCACGAGTGCAGCACCGCGGGCATGAGCCGTAGGGATGGCCGAGCGAACGTTGGCGCCAAAGTAAATGCTCTCGATAGCAGCGGTATCGGGGCGGTAGCGCTCCACGACACCCTTGAGGTCGCGGGCGATATGCGACAGGCGCACCGCGAGCGGACTTCCGGCACTGGTCTCGATGCAGCCATAGGCACGGCAGCGAACCTCGCCACGACGCTCCTCGATAATCCCCCAACCCGTATGAGCCAAACCGGGGTCAATGCCCAAGATAACCAAGCCAACCTCCCCTCGTCTTTTTCAAAGCACAAGGCAAGGCCCCGCGCACTATTCACGAACGTCTGTTCTAGAATAACACAACAGCGACCGTATCTAGCAAGCAAGGTTGAACCATAGGTTGAGCATAAGTCAGCGAGCGAGTCCCTGCCGTGGCAAGGTGTCACGAAAGAGGAGCGCCGCGTACTTCTGTACGCAAGCGACGGTTTGAGCGGCAGATTGCCCGGCAGGGGCTCGCGCAGCGTCGACTCGTTACGCGGTTTGGTAAAACCGCGTAACCTTGGCCCTATCCCAGAGTTAGTTTTGAGAGAAAAAGGGGAACTGCCTTGGATCCACCGGCGGGTGCGGCATCGGTCCGCCCTGGGGCCCACCTTGCGAGCCGCCCTGACCGCCCATCATCTTATCGATGGCGTCCTGAACCTCGCCCTCGAACTTTTTCATTCCCTCGTGCAAACGACGCTGACCGTCCTCAGAGCGCAGCTCCTCCATTTGCTCGGGCGAAATACCCAGTAGCTCGCCCAGCACGCCCATCATCTCGTTTCGCACGCGCTCGCTCGTATCCTCGTCAGCAAAGCGGCGCACCTCGGCGCGCGCCAGCGAATCGACCGTCATACGCTCCTTGCCGTTAAGCCCCAGGTCGGACCACGCGAGCATATACGGCCAGGCACGCTCGGCAAACGAACGGGCCGAGACGATCGGCGCCATCGGCAACATGCGGCGGGCAGCCTCACCCTGTCGAACGAGCATCAGCAGCAGCGAGCAAGCCTCAGGCTTGCCAGCGGCCATCGGAATGTCGTCGAAAGATCGATTGCGGTCCACGTGCGCCTCGAGCGCGCCATCGACCTCACCCGGCTCAAGCCCGCCAAGCAGCTGTGCCGCGCGGTCGAGCATATCGACCGGACCGTCGAGCGTCGAGAGCGCCTGCGCCAGCACGCGCTCCATACAATCTTCCACCGCGTTGAGCGTCACGAGCTCTTGGGGCACCACGGCAGACGTGCGGTTGCGCACACGCGCCACAAACTCAAGCGTCGACAGGTACACATCGCCAAAGGGCGCAAAGTCGCCCTGGTAGCCGCCGCAAAGCGCCGGCGCCGCCAGCGCATACTCGGTTTTGGACAGCGGGCTCAGCGCCATCGCACCCAGCTCGAGCGCCGTGTCCTCCAGCATGAGGCCCAGCGTGCGCGAGCGCAGACGCTCGGCATCGCCCGCCGACACGTCGCGATCGAGCACACGCGCCGCATCCGGTGCATCGCGCTCGACAGTGCGAATGTGCAGACGCTCGGCAATGGCGCGGACGGCGGCACAGCGGGCAGCCTCGGCCTCTTCCTGCGCCGGCGTAAAGATACGGTTGCGCCCCAGCACCAGGCCAATCACATTGCGCGGGCCCAGAGCGTCGACGGCCAGCGCCGTCAGCAAAGACGACGGCAAGTCACCCTCGAGTGCCACCACAGCACGCGAAGCACCGTGGGCTCGGGCGTTGTCGCGCACGGCGAGCACCAGCGCCTGCCACAGCCACTCCTCGGAACGGAACTCGGGCAGTTCGTGATCTTCCAGGGCATCGAGCATCACGCCACGCTGAATCTCCTGAACCAGCAGGCTCTCCTCAAAACACGGTGCCTGGGCCACCACGCGACCGCAGTCGTCGAGCACAAACGAACCGCCGGTATACACCGACTCGTCATAGGCACCGACCGGCGCCATGCAGGCAAACCACACGCTGCGCTTGGATGCGATCTTGCGGCAGGTGCCGCTGCGAACGGCGGCAATGGCGGCAGTCTCGCGGTCGGTCATGTCAAACGCGTTGAATTGGAAGTACGCAATGAGGTCAACACCAGTCGGCAGCATCTCGAGTTCGCGGTCCAAGTCAAAAATCACGGCGATGCGCACGCCGTCCACGTCGAACACCGGCGGCGCCCAACGTGTGTCGTTGTTCTCGCCGCGCTGCAGGGCAATGCTCGAACGCGCCGGCACCACATGACCGTCCTTGAGCATCATGTAGTCGAGCAGCGGCTGGCCCTCAAACGAAACCGCCGCGGGCACGATGCAGATCATGTCAAGCTCCTGGATACGCTCGGCGACGCCAGTCAAGCCGGCAAGCATGTCGTGCTCAAAGTCGGCAGCGCCCACCAGGCCACCGGGCATGGCGCCCATAAAGAGCGGAGCCGGAACGCACAGCACGCGCGCCCCGCGCTCGTGGGCCAGACGAGCATGGTCCTCAATGCGGCCACAAATGCCCTCAATATCACCCAGGCGCATATCGATCTGTGCAAGTGCGAGCTTCATGGCCCAGCCCTTTCCGTCGTAAATCGTCGTTGTCGTAGTAAAAGCGCCGGCCGCATAATGCAGCCGGCGCTCGCATGTGCATATGCTAGCTATGATACCCCGAGCGGGGGCGCGCTCCTAGAACGTCGCGGACCACAGCCCATGCAGGTTGCAGTAGGCATAGACAGTACCGGTCTTGGAGCCGCCAGCGAAAAACGTCGTGGGCTTCATGCCGGGCTCAAGGTAATGGACCTCCAGGCGGCCCTCGGCCTCAAGCGCGATCCACTCGATGTAGTGCTCGGGCAGCATGGGGTGCTCCGTCGAGCCCACGCGCGCGCGAATGACGTGGCCGTCGCGCTCGATCTCGACAACAGGCACGTGCTTCTCGTGCGCCGCATCCTCGGTGTTTGCCGTCAGCTCCGTGCAGCCGGCAGGGGTCGCAACGCCGTCGCCAAGGGCGGCAACGAGCTTGCCGTCGGAGTCCTTAAAGAATTTCGCCATGATGTTCTCCTTTGCTGATGTGCCGATGTTCTTGATGGTTCTTATGCCCAAAGGCAGGCAAACCATCCATGGCATTGCAAATGAACACATAACGGATTAGGCAAGCGGTCGGGCCAAAATGCGTCGACCGTCCTGCCCACTCCAGCAGTCCCACCCCGCGCGCGGCTAGCGCCCGTCGCCGCCGAGCAGCGCCAGAACATCTTCGCGGGTAAACAACGCCGACGAGATGCCGTCGCCGCCGAGCACGCTGTTGACCAGATCGCGCTTGGACTCCTGCATCTGCATAATGCGTTCCTCGATCGTGTCCTTGGCGATGAGTTTGTACACGGTCACGGTGTGCTGCTGGCCAATGCGGTGGGCGCGGTCGGTCGCTTGGTCCTGCGCCGCCACGTTCCACCACGGGTCGTAGTGGATGACCACGTCGGCAGCCGTCAAATTAAGGCCCACGCCGCCCGCCTTGAGCGAAATCAAGAACACCGGCACCTCGCCTGCCTGGAACTGCGCAACCATCTTGGCGCGGCTCTCCTTAGACGAAGCGCCCGTGAGCTTAAGGAAGGCGATGTCCTCCTTAGACAGGCGCTTGCCGATGATATCGAGCATACCCGTAAACTGGCTGAACAACAGGATGCGATGCCCGCCGTCGAGTGCGCCGTGCACGAGCTCCATGCACGTATCGAGCTTGGCGCTCCCCGCCTTGTAATCCTCGTAGTGTAGACGCGGGTCGCAGCAGATCTGGCGCAGCTTGGTGAGCTCGGCGAGCACCTTGAGCTTATCTTTCTTAAACTCCCCGGCCTCGCGGTGCTGCACCTGCTGGGCGATGCGGTCTTGGTTGGCCAGGTAGAGCTTGCGCTGCTCGCCGGCAAGCTGCGCCATCACCGTATCCTCAATCTTCTCGGGCAGGTCGGCCACCACATCTTCCTTGACGCGACGCAGCACAAACGGCGACACGAGCGCCTGCAGACGAGCGGCACTGTCGCCCTCGGCATGCTCGACGGGACTCTCAAAGCGCTTGGCAAATGAGTCGCGCGTGCCCAGAAGACCCGGCATCAAAAAGTCGAAGATACTCCAAAGCTCGGACAGGCGGTTTTCGATGGGCGTGCCCGTCAAGGCAAAGCGCACGCCGGCCGGCAGGCGCTTTGCAGCGCGAGCCACCTGGGTGAGCGGGTTTTTAATGTACTGGGCCTCGTCGAGCACTACGCGGGCAAAGTCCTGCTCGACATATTCGTCGATGTCGCGACGCATGAGGTCATACGACGTCACGACCACGTTGTGCTCGGCGACACCGGCAATTTGCACGCGACGCTGGGCCTTGGCGCCCACGATGGCGCACACATCAATCGAGGGGGCGAAGCGCTCCAACTCGGCAGCCCAGTTGTACACGAGCGACGCGGGGCATACCACGAGCGTGGGCTTGGTGTCCCCCGCCTCCACGCGCACCAGAATGTGCGCGATCATCTGCAGCGTTTTGCCCAGACCCATATCATCGGCCAAAATGCCGCCAAGGCCCAGATGCTCGAGCGAGCCGAGCCACTGGTAGCCGTCGACCTGATAGCCGCGCAGTGTGGCCTTGAGCGAGACCGGCACCGTAAAGTCCATCTTGCCGAGCGTGTCCAGGCGCTCGACGGTACGGAGGAACGCAGCGTCGCGATCGGCCTCGAGCGCTGGCGTGCGCGCGAGCATGCTATCGACAAAAAGGGTGCTCGACGCGGGAAGCGACACGCCGTCGAGCAGGTCGACGGCATCGACGCCCAGGTCCTCGGCAAGGCCAAACGCGGCGCGTGCTCCCTCGTCCAGGCGAACGATGTCGCCGGACGTAAGGCGCGCGAACGTCTGGTGGCGCTTATACGAATCGAGATAGATGGCAAGGTCGGCCGCCGAAAGCCCGCTCGTACCCAGCTCGACGTCGAGCAGGTTGCTCTTGACGGTGGCGCGCACCGAGAGCTTGGGCGCAGGGCGGACCGAAATCTGGCGCAGGCGGTCGCTGAGCATGACCTCGCCCAGCTCGGACAGGGCAGACAGGCCCTCGGTCAGCAGGCAGAACAAGCTCTCGTCATCGCGCTCCTCAAACGCCAGACCGCCCTCGTAGAAATCGAAGTACAGAGCCGCCGTGTCCATAACGCGAAACTCCGCCACCTCGTCGCGGGGCGGCACGCCCGGGCGCTGCTCTTCGAAGGGGCTGCCCGGAGCGCCCAGACTAAAGAGGTCTGCCGACCAGTCGCCGTAGGTAACCGTAATTTTGCAGGTCACGAGCCCATCGTCGACGCCGATTGCCATAGCAAAGCTCGGCTCGGGCGCCACGGCATCGAGCGCAGCGGGCGCGGTAAGGTCGGTATAGTCGCGCAAAATGGGCAGAGCCATACGACAGAACTCCCCCACCTGGTCGGCAGCGATATGGACTGGCGTGCGACAGGGCAGCAAGCGCGATAGGAACGGCGCCGCATGCTGGGCAAACGCTACATCGGTGCGGCGCGCACGGCGGGTGTCGACCAGATAAGCTACGTCGCCCGAAGCAAAGCAGTATGCATCGGCCGGCAGGCGCAGATCGTAGCTACCACCAGCCGCCGGCGCGATTTTGGCGGCAAGGAGCGGTGGGCGCTTAGCGGACGCCTCGTCCTCCCCTTGCGGAGACAGCTCAACCGCCACGTC
>CABUAL010000095.1 GCA_902489515.1 uncultured Collinsella sp.
ATGTGTTGGGTATCCCACGCACCAAGTAGGGGGTTACAACCCGCCACGTCGTAACCGTCGACGGCGCCCCCGACACCCGTGCCCTCGGAAACGACCGCCTGCATGCACGATATCACCTGGGCGGCGGCGTCCTCAGAAATCGCCTGCTCGCCCTCGCCCCAGTCCTTCTCCTCGCCTTTGCTGGATTTATAAAAGTGCGGCGTCATCATCACGCCGTCGTTGGCAATGCCGCCCACGGCGCGCGCAATCTCGATCGGCGAGACAGACAGCGCTTGGCCAAAACTCATCGAGCCCAACGTGGCACCGTCATACTGGTCACGCTCCTTGACAATGCCAAGGCTCTCGCCGGGAAAATCGATGCCCGAACTGTGTCCAACGCCCCATTTGTCCACGTACGCGGCAAAATCGTCCGCGCCGATCTTATGCCCGACCAATACAAAGCCAACATTGGATGAGCGGCGCATCATCTCGCGCACATCCATGGTCATGGCGTAGTCACGCTTATCGGCATCGGTGACGGTATCGTCGCCGACCTTAATGCTCGCCGGCACCTCAAACGACGTACTCGAGCGCACGACGCCCAAGTCGAAACCCGCACCTGCAACGAGCGTCTTAAAGACCGAACCGGGTTCATACGCATCGGTGACCAAGCGCAAGTTCATATCCTCGGTCTTGGCGTTCTCCAGATCGGTCGGGTCGTAGGTCGGATACGAACAGGCGGCCAGAATCTCGCCGGTAGTAGGGTCTGTCACCAAAGCCGAACCGTTCTTGGCTTTGGTCTTCTCAACCGCCTCCGCCAGAGCGTCCTCTGCTGCACGCTGGATATTGACATCCAGCGTCGTCACGATGTCAACGCCATCGATGGCGGCAACCTTTTTATAGGCGCCACCCGCAATATAGCTATCGTCCCTCGCACGCTCTCGTACCAGCGTGCCGTTTGTTCCGGTCAGCAATTTGTCATATTGCTTTTCAAGGCCCGTTAGGCCCACGTTGTCAACGTTCACCACGCCTAGAACCTGCGAAGCCAGATTGCCGTATGGATACACCCGCTTCATCGCCTGCTCAAAGAGCACGCCGGGCAGATTTTTCTTCTTCAATGCCGCGGCATCGTCCTCGTCCACCTGGCGCTTGATATACACCCAGGTGCCATCGGACTGAACCAGCTTGCGGCAAGTCTTCTTATCGATTCCAGTCGCCTTAACCAAGGCCGATACCGTTTTATCGACATCCTCGATCAGCTGTGGATTCACGGCGACATTGCTGCACTCGACCGACGACGTCAGCACGTTGCCGTTTCGGTCGTAGATCGTGCCGCGTTTGGCGTAAAGCGTCTCCGCAAGCAGGCGTCGAGCATCGGCGCGCCCGCGCAACTCATCGGCATTTACGATCTGGTAGTCGGCAAGGCGGATGGCGCCCGCAGCCAGGCCCAAACCGATACAACCCATGACGACATTACGGCGAGGCAATGGCGTCCCCGTAAGCCATTCGGTCGAAGATCGTCTATTCGATCTGCTATTGCGTACTTGAGGGTCATCCGAGCCGCGAAGGCGCGACGTTGGGTCGTTGCCACGATTCGACCCCAAGTTGTAAGATGACCGACCCGATCCTTGATAACCAGAACGTCCCCGCGAAGAGGGACGTCCCTGCCCGCGACTCCCGTCTGGACCGCGGTGATAATCATTTGTCATACTCAGCTACCGTCTTATTACTGGACAGCCACAACCGAGCTAGCGCCCGCGGCTGCATCCTGCGAAAAATCAAGTGTAACGCTCTCGCTGGGCTCCACCATGCCATAAGTGCCCGCAAGATCGCGAATGCGCGTATCGGCACCATAAACAGAGTGCATGACTTCAAGGTCAGAGCTCTCATCGGTCGCCTTCTCGAGCGTGTTGGTAAGCTCGGCGTTGCTGTTGAGCACCTGGGCCGTAACGCTTGCAAGCGCCACGCGGGCGACGCCAATCGTCATGAAGATAGCCGCAATGATGCAAAACGTTTTAAGAACGCTCATGAAAACCGGGCTTACCGCCTGGTTTGCCTGACGGCCCGCGCCCGTGTAGACATCAAAGCGCGGTGTGCGCTGCTCACGGGGAGCAGCGGGCGCCTGCGGTGCCTCGCGGTAGGCGGGCATGGCGTTCATATCATAGGCGAGTGCTGCGTTTGAGGTGTTGTAGCCCATGATATGCCGCCTCCCATCCCGAGTACGTTGGTAGTGTGTTTAAGCTTCGTTTATGGTGCGAGCGGGAGGTCCAATATCGCGCGCGTAACGCTACAAGCGCTCCGCCACGCGGATTTTGGCTGATCTCGCCCGAGGGTTGCGCGCAACCTCATCGGGTTGGGCAACCAAGGGTTTGCGGGTGATGACCTTGAGTATCGGCACGTTGCCGCACACGCACACCGGAATCTCCGGCGGACACGTGCACCCCTGGCTCATCTCCTTAAAGTGATTCTTTACGATACGGTCCTCGAGCGAGTGATACGAGATGACGCAGATGCGTCCGCCCGGGTTGAGCCACCTGGTGGCGGCGTCAAGTCCTCTCTCGAGCACATCGAGTTCATGATTGACCTCGATGCGAATGGCCTGGAAACTTTTCTTGGCCGGGTGTCCGCCATGCCGACGAGCGGCAGCCGGAATGCCAGCCTTGATGATCTCGACAAACTGACCGGTGGTTTCAATCGGTTCGGACTCGCGTCGACGCACGATCTCGCGTGCGATCTGCGAGGCGAACTTCTCTTCGCCATAGACGCGTAGAATCCGGGCGAGGTCGTGTTCGTTATAGGTGTTGATGACCTCAGCTGCGTTTAGGGTGTTGTTACCCGGATCCATCCGCATGTCCAATGGGGCATCTTCGTTATACGAAAAGCCCCTGCCAGGGATATCGAGTTGCGGTGACGAAACGCCCAAATCGAACAGGAAGCCATCGACCCCGGGCACCTCGGCCGAGCAAAGCAGCTCGTCCAAGTCGCCAAAGTTGCCCTTCAGCAGCTGATGCGGGACGCCGGGGACCTCGCGGTCCAGACGGGCACCAGCGGCCTCGAGGGCCATGTCGTCCTGATCGACGCCAAGCAAAAGACCCGTCTCCCCCACCTGCGCGGCCATCTTTACCGAATGACCGGCACCGCCAAGGGTGCAATCGCAGACGACAGATCCGCTCTTTAGCTGCAGCGACTCAAGCACTTCGCCGAGCATGACAGGTTCATGCCGATATTCTTGTGTCAAGATCCCACGCTCCATCCGTTACTCATGCCTTGCCCTTACGAGAAGAAGAGGTCCAGCAGAGCCTCATCGTCATCGTCCTCATCGGCCGTAGCACGGTCCCAAACCTCGAGGTGGTCGTAGTTGCCCACAACCGTGACCTCGCGGTCGAGGTTCGCCTGCTTGCGGAGAGACTCAGAAAGACCGATACGACCGGCGCTGTCCACATCCATCGAGGTGGTGCGCTTGTTGATCGCCCTCATGAGTTTCTGGTCGTTGATGTCACGCGGGTTAAAACCCTCGTGGCCCTCACGACCCGCGAAGAGTCCTTCGACCCACTTATCGAAGGCCTCGGCAGAGAACACGTACAGAGCATCGACATCCAGGGCTTTGAACACGCGAACATGCTCTCCAAGCTCCTCGCGAAGGGGTGCAGGCAGGGACAGACGACCTTTTGCATCGAGATTGCGCTCGTATGCACCCGTCATTCCCATGTGCGCCCTCCCCTCGGTTACTCAGATGGCACGTACGCGGGGAACCACCCCGCCTGTCGACGTCATTAATAATATGGGGAACTGCCCCATTTTTCAACATCTTTCCCCACACCTTCCCCCACAACACCCAACCACTCCACCCTCTATATGCTGTAAAACACCCTCGTTCATATGTTCGAAAACACAATATGTTGTGTTTACAGCAAAGCCGAGATGCCATCTGTAGCAGCCCGGCTTTCAACCTCAACCTTCAAGTTGACCTTGAGGCGAATTTTGTGTCCCTTTACGCGCCGTTCACATCGCCCCCCAAACTTCCCCACCAACGTCACACGCGACCCACCGGCGCATCGGCGCAAGACAAAAGATGGGGCGGACCCCAGATTGCCGATACGCGCACAAAACCGCGTCACGACAACCTGGGGTCCGTCCCCCATTAGTTGTAAATATGCAGGTCAAAGAGTCGCTAGCGATGCGCCAACGGATGAGCCGCCAGGTAGACCTCGGTCAGCTGCGTACGGTCGACATGCGTGTAGACCTGTGTGGTCGAAATGTCGGCATGTCCCAAAATCTCCTGTAGCACGCGCAGGTCGACACCGCCCGCAAGCATATGGGTCGCAAAGGAGTGACGCAAGGTATGAGGATGAAGCCCCACCAGTCCCACCTGACGCCCGTATCGCTCGCATATGACGTGAACACTCTGACGCGACAGGCGACCACCGTTCTTATTTAAAAAGACTGCCGGCGTCTTTGACCCGCGGGCATGAGCGGCCAGGCGCCGACGCCCATCAGCAATATATTGAGCCATAGCCCGTGCGGCACTTCCCACGAGTGGGGCAAGCCGCTCCTTCGAGCCCTTGCCGCGCACCAGCACAAAGCCGTCGTCAAAATGGACGTCGCCCACATCGAGCCCCACCAACTCGCTCACGCGCAGGCCACATCCATAGAGCACTTCCAAAATGGCATGGTCCCGCAAACCCATCTCCCCTTCCGGGAAATCTTGGTCGAGGAGCGCCGAGACATCCCCTACCGAGAGATACTCCGGAAGGCGCTCCGCCTTTTTGGGCAGGCGCAGTGCAGCCGTCGGGTTTTGGGCGACGATCCCATCGCGAACCAAAAAGGCATGCAAACCTTTCACGGCCGCAACTGCACGCTCCACCGAGGCATCGGAGTAGCCCCCGTCGCGCCGATCACCGACAAAACCCTCTATTATCTGACGGTTCACGCCTTCAAAGGACTCAACACCGGCCCGCTCCAGGTAGGAACAGTAAGTCGTCAAGTCACGACGATATGCCGCGATCGTATTGCGCGCCAAGCCTCGCTCGACCGCAAGGTAATCAAGATACTCCCCCGTCACCGTATCGAGCAACGAGGGAGTATCTTCGGTATGTCTTTCGTTCGCTGGCACCCTTAGTCCGTCGCGAGGTTCATGGGCGTCACCTGCAGGCGACCGACACCCTCGTGCTGGCCAATCGAGGCGCGCACGAACTCGCGGAACAGAGGCTGCGGCTTGGTCGGACGGCTCTTAAACTCGGGGTGGGCCTGGGTGGCCACATACCACGGATGCACGTCACGCGGCAGCTCGACCATCTCGACCAGACGCTCGTCAGGCGAAAGACCCGAGATAACCAAACCCGCGTCCTCGAGCTGGTCGCGGAAGGCATTGTTGAACTCAAAGCGATGACGGTGGCGCTCATAGACAAGCTCCTCGCCATAGGCCTCGCGCGCAAGGGTATCGGCAGCGAGCTTGCACGGATAGGCGCCCAGGCGCATGGTGCCGCCCTTCTCGGTCACGTCCTCCTGCGAGCTCATCAGGTCAATTACGCTAAACGGACCGTCCGGATCGAACTCGGAGGAGCTAGCGCCGGCAAGGCCGACCACGTTGCGGGCAAACTCGCACACGGCGACCTGCATGCCCAGACAAATGCCCAGATACGGAATCTTATGCTCGCGAGCAAACTCGGCAGCAAGAATCTTGCCCTCCAGGGCACGCTTGCCAAAGCCGCCGGGCACCAAAATGCCCGATGCGTCGCCTAACACCTCGGAGACGTTCTGCTCGTCGAGGCTCTCGCCGTCGACCAGCTGCACGTCCACATGACGATCATAGAAAACGCCTGCATGATGCAGGGCCTCGATGACCGACAGGTAGGCATCGGGGAGCTGGGTATACTTGCCCACAACGGCGATCTTGACCTTGTCGGCATGGTGGTTGGCATGATTCTGTTTGCGCAGGAACTCGTTCCACTCGCTCATGTCGCGCTCGCGCGGGTCCAAGCCCAGGCGTTCGCAAATGCGCAGGTCAAAGTCCTGCTCGGCGAGCAGCTGCGGCACGTCGTAAATACTCGCGCAATCTTCGTTGGTAAAGACGCAGTCGGTATCGACGTCGCAGAAGCTTGCAATCTTGCCACGGATGGCATCGTCGATATGGTGATCAGAACGCAGCACAATGATGTCGGGCTGAATGCCAAAGCTGCGAAGCTCCTTGACCGAATGCTGCGTGGGCTTGGTCTTGACCTCGTGCGCGGCGGCGATATAGGGGACGAGCGACACGTGGATGTAGCAGACGTTCTCGGGACCGGCCTCTTTACGGTACTGGCGGATGGCCTCCACGAACGGCTGCGACTCGATATCGCCAATCGTGCCGCCCAGCTCGGTGATGACCACGTCGGAACCGGTCTGCTCCTCGATGCGGCGGAACTTATCCTTAATGGCGTTGGTGACGTGCGGAATCACCTGAACGGTGCCGCCTAAAAAGTCACCGCGACGCTCGCGGGCAATCAGGCTTTTGTAGATAGCGCCGGTCGTAAAGTTGGAATCACGGGTAAGATTCTCGTCAATAAAGCGCTCATAATGGCCCAGGTCCAGGTCGGACTCGTAGCCATCCTCGGTCACGAAGACCTCACCATGCTGAAACGGGCTCATGGTGCCGGGGTCGACGTTCAGATACGGGTCGGCCTTCTGCATCGTCACCTTGTAGCCGCGCGATTTGAGCAGACGGCCCAACGAGGCCGCAGTGATGCCCTTACCCAAAGACGAAACTACGCCGCCGGTTACAAACACATGCTTGGTCATATTGAATTACCTGCGCTTCCCGTAGAAGTTTTCCATTCACATCTTACGGGTCTTCATTGTAATACTCGAAAAGCAAGCCGCTCGCTATTTTTCACCCACATGCCCGCATTTCTCCATCTCGAAACAAAACACCGCCCAAGTAGCTTTGGGCGGTGCAGGCTCGTCGAAACTGCCGTGTTGTTACCGATCGGCAGTCTCATCCTTCAACATATCTTGAACAAGCATGCCGGCACGAACACCCTTAAGGTACCACTCGCCTCGCCCGGTCAGGCATATGCCGTTTGCAAGCTGGCCGCCATCATCGTTATAACGAGAAACGACCTCGATAAGGCCATCAGAATCCAAACGGTCGATTGCAGCGCGGGCACGATACGGCGAAACCCCTACGCACTCGGAGAGTGT